>CBFGZN010000017.1:0-19821 GCA_965653255.1 uncultured Solirubrobacterales bacterium
CCGCCTGGTCGATCACCGACAGCGAGGAGGTGTTGGTCGCGAACAGCGCGCCCTCCTTGACGATCCCGTCGACCTCCTTCCACATCTCGAGCTTCAGGCCGAGGTCCTCGGTGATCGCCTCGATCACGAGATCGCAGTCGGCGAGGTCGGCGTAGGAGGTCGTGCCCTGGATGCGGCCGCGGATGGCGTCGGCGTCGGCCTGCTCGGCCTTGCCCTTCTCAACGGCGCGCGCGAGCTGCTTCTCGATCTTGCCGATGCCCTTCTCCAGCTTGGCGTCGTCGACCTCGCGCAGCACCACGTCGTAACCGGCGGTCGCGACCACCTGGGCGATCCCGTGGCCCATCAACCCAGCACCGAGCACTCCAACCTTCTTGATCTCCACTACGTTCTCCCAGTCAGCTTTAGCGAGCCCGGGGAGCCTATATGTCACTGATCGGAGTCGAGGACCGCAACGGTGTGCGCCATCTGGTGCTGCAGCGCGCCGATAAGCGCAACGCCTTCAACGGCGAGCTGATCGAGGCGCTCGGGCTTGCGCTCGAGGACGCCGCGGCCGACGAGTCGGTGCGCGTGCTGGTCGTGCGCGGCGACGGCGCGATGTTCTCGTCCGGGATGGACCTCCACGACCTGCAGGAACTGTCCGAGAACCCGGCCAATCTGCGCCCGTTCCGGCGGCGGATCCTCAACTGGTGGAACCTGCTCGAGGAGATGCCGAAGCCGACAATCGTCCAGATCCACGGCGCCTGCCTCGGCGGCGCATTCGAGCTGGCGCTGGCGGCCGACTTCCGCGTGATGGCGGAGGACGCGATGGCCGGGATCATGGAGGTCCGCGTCGGCCTGCTGCCCGACGTCGGCGGCTGCTCGCGCCTGCCGTCGATCGTCGGCCTCGGCAACGCCAAGGAGCTGATCATGACCGGCAAGGTGATCGACGGCCGTGAGGCACACCGGATCGGCTTCGCCAACCGGATCGCCCCCGCCGCCGAGCTCGACGCGCCCACCGCGGCGTTCGCCGGCGAGCTGCTGCAGTGCGCCCCGCGCGCCGTCGGGATGGCCAAGCGCGTGATCGACGCCTCGGCTAAGCCCGCGCTCGCCGCGACGCTCGACCAGGAGGTCCAGGCCCAGGAGGCGCTCGCCGCGACCGAGGACTTCGCCGAGGGCACGAAGGCCTTCTTCGAAAAGCGCCAGCCGGAGTTCGCCGGCCGCTGACCGTCCGCTGAAGGATCCTTGGGGCTAGCGCCCCGAGGATCCTTCAGGCAGCTAGAGATTGCCTGGAAATCCCCGCTTTCCTGCGGCTTTTGCCAGCTCCCCGCGGAACTTGCGGACGAGGTCGGGGCGGCGGCCGGCGAGGTTGCGGAACTCGCCGGGGTCGCTGCGGGTGTCGTGGAGGCGCTCGGTGCGGATGCGGCCGCCGTCGTTGATCGCGACGTAGAGCCAGCGGCCGTCACCGGCCATCAGCGTGATGCCCCAGGCGGCGGTCCAGACCGGGCGGCGCTGCTTGACCCGGTTGTCGTTGAAGAGCGGACGGAGGTCGGCGCCGTCCATCGCCTTCGGGACCGGGGCTCCGACGCCGCGCAGCAGCGTCGGGGCGATGTCGTGCGAGGAGGCGAAGTAGCCGGTCCGCCGGCCGGCGGCGACCCGCTGGGGGTGGCGGATCATGAACGGCACCTTGATCAGCTCGCCGTGCATCTTGTTCGAGTCCTTGCCAATCAGCCCGTGCTCGCCGAGCGCGACGCCGTGGTCGGAGACAACCGCCACCCAGGTGTTCGACATGCCGAGCTGGTCGAGCCGGGTCAGGAAGCGGCCGAGCCAGGCGTCGAGCAGGCTGATCTCGCCGGCGTACATCGCCTGGGCGAGCTTCAACGTCTTCGCCGAGATGTCGCTCGTCCGGCCCGCGGGCGTCGGGAACGGCATTACCGGCCGGTAGCCGCCGCGCTTCACGCGGGCGTAGCGCGCGAGGTAGCGGTCGGGCGGGTCCCACGGCTCGTGGACGTCGAAGCAGTCGAGCACGAGCGCGAACGGCTGGCCGCGGAACGCCGCCTGCTCGAGGAAGTCGATCCCGCCCTGGAAGACCCGTGCCGAGAGGTAGTCCTTCTCCTTGCGCGTCGCGGCGTTGTAGCCGAGGTACTCGCGCACGCGGCCACGGTCGACGCCGCGCAGCTCGGGCGCGAGGTGGCGGCGCAACCGAGCGCCGGAGACCGGGATGCGGCGCTGGCGCCAGCCCGGTACCTGGCCCTTGACGACCGTCATCACGTCGGGACGGCCGCGGAAGCGGGCGAACGCCGGCCGCTGGAGGTGCGGGTTGTCGGTGACGTAGCCGGTCAGGTAGCCGCGCTTGTCGAGCACGTCGAGAAACGTCACCTCGTTCGCGTGGATGCCCTCGAAGCCGGCGACGTCGGGCAGCGCACCCTCCTGATGCCAGCCACGGAACGGGAAGCCGCTGCGACCGATCAGCAGCGACTTGCGCACCGGCACGGTCGGCAGCGCCTCGTGGCGGGCGTGGGTGAAGACGAGGCTCTCGGTCGCGAGCGCGTCGAGCGTCGGGGTGCGGGCGCGCCGTCCGCCGTAGGCGCCGACGTGGTCGGTGCGCAGCGAGTCGATCACGACGACCACGACGTTGGCGCCGGCGGTCGGCGTCAGCGCCGAGACCAGCGCCTGGCCCTCGGCCGGCTCGGCGGCGGCGAGGCCCGGAACCGCGGCGGTCGCCCCCAACGCTGCCGCGCCGCCGGGCAGCCGGCGTCGCGTCAGAGCGCCGGTTTCTTCACCTGACTGCCGGGAATCCATCTCCGCCGCCACAGTAGCGGGGAACCCGGCGGGAGCGTGTTAGTTGCTCGTGACTCTCTAGCCGCGCTGCCAGTCGACCGGACCGGCAGTCAGCAGGTGGCTGCCGAGTGGCCGGCCGAGCACCCGCTGCGCCTCGCGGGCGCAGTCCAACAGCTTGGCCAGGTCGATCCCGGTGTCGTGTCCCATCTCGTGCAGCATCGAGACGAGGTCCTCGCTGGCGATGTTGCCGGTGGCGCCCTTCGGAACCGGGCAGCCGCCGAGCTCGCCGAACGAGCTCTCGAACGAGCGGCAGCCGGCCTCGAGCGCAGCGAGCGCGTTGGCGAGCCCCTGGCCGCGCGTGTTGTGGAAGTGGGCGGTCAGCTCGACGTCGGGCAGCCGCTCGAAGGCGGCGGCGAAGAACTCACGCACCTGGGCGGGGTTTGCCATGCCGGTGGTGTCGGCAAAGCCGAGCTCGGCACAGCCGGCGGCGCGCAGCCGTTCGGCGATCGCGAAGACGCGCTCCGGCGGGACATCGCCCTCGTAGGGGCAGCCGAAGACGACCGAGATGACCGCCTCGCAGCGCAGACCCTCGGCAAGCGCGCGCACCACGACCTTCTCCAGCCCGCTCAGCGACTCCTCGATCGAGCGGTTGACGTTGGCCTGGTTGTGGCTCTCCGAGGCCGACAGGAAGAGGTTGACCTCCTGGAAGCGGTCGCGCAGCGCGAGCGCGTTGTCGAGACCGCGCTCGTTCGGGATCAGCACCGTGACCGCGACGTCGTCGGGGATGTCGGCGCGCGTCAGGACCTCGGGACCGTCGGCGAGCTGCGGGATGACGTCGGCGCGGACGAAGCTCGTAACCTCGAGCCGGCGCAGGCCGGTACGGGCGAGCATCTCGACCAACCGGACCTTGTCGTCGGTCGGAATCGTCTCGGGCTCGTTCTGGAAACCGTCGCGAGGACCTACCTCGCGGATGCGGACTGGATCGTCGGACATGGCTACATCATGCCGAGGCCGCCGCTGACCCCGACCGTCTCCCCCGTCACATAGGCGGCCTCGTCGCTCGCCAGATAGGCGATCGCGGCCGCGACCTCGTCCGGCTCGCCGAGCCGCTTCATCGCCGTCGATTCGATCATCCCCTGGACCATTCGCTGCCCGATCTCGCCGAACTGGTCGGCGGCGCGCACCATCGGCGTGTCGATCGGGCCGGGCGCGACGGCGTTGACGCGCACCCCAGCGCGCGCCGACTCCTTTGCCAATGCCTTGGTGAACCCGATCACCCCGGCCTTTGTGGCGGAGTAGACGACGGCGAGCTGGGAGCCGACGCGGCCAGCCTCGGAGGCGACGTTGACGATCGACCCGGAGCCGCGCTCACGCATCCCCGGCAGCACGGCATGCGTGACGGCCAACACGCCGCGCAGATTGATCGCGAGCATGTTGTCCCAGACCTCGGGCGGCGTCTGGCCGAAGAACAGCTCGCCACCGATGCCGGCGTTGTTGACCAGCACGTCGATCGGACCGAGCTGGTCCTGGGTCGCCGCGACAGCGGCGGCGATCGACTCGTCCGAGCGGACGTCGAGCTCGAGGCCGAGGCCGCCGAGGTCGGCGGCCAACTCGCGCGCCGCGTCCAGCCCGAGGTCGCAGACGGCTACGCGCGCGCCCTCGGCAGCTAGCCGCGAGGCCGTCGCGGAGCCGATCCCGCCGGCGCCGCCTGTCACCAACGCGACCTTGTTCTCGAATCTCATCGGGCGGACCCTATCCAGCGCCCCGGCGCCGCCCCGGACACCAGCGGCTCCGCCCCGCCCTGTTAGCGTGCCCGCCCCGTGAGCGGCTCACCAATCCCGATCGTCGGCGGCACCGGCGCGCTCGGCTTCGGCCTTGCGCTGCGCCTCGCGGCGGCGGAGCAGGAGGTGATCATCGGCTCACGCGACGCCGGTCGCGCCGAGGAGGCCGCCGCCCGCGTCCGCGAGCGTGTGTCGAACGCGCACGTCGCCGGCATGGAGAACGCGGCCGCCGCCGCACTTGGCGAGGTCATCTTCCTGACCGTCCCGTTCCGCGCCCAGTCCGAGAACCTGACCAATCTCAAGGGCACGCTGCGCGAGGGCCAGATCCTCGTCGATGCAACCGTCCCGCTCGCCGCCGCCGTCTCGGGCAAGGCGACAAGGCTGCTCGGCGTCCCTCAGGGCTCCGCCGCCGAGCAGGCGCAGGAGATGGTCCCCGACGGCGTCACCGTGATCAGCGCCCTGCACACCGTCGACGCCGCGACGCTCGGCGCGCTCGACACGCCGCTCGACCAGGACGTCCTGATCTGCGGCGATCGCAAGGATCCGAAGCGCAAGGTCGCCGAGCTGATTGGCCTGATCCCCGGCCTGCGTCCGGTCAACGCCGGCGCGCTCGAGACCGCCCGCTTCGTCGAGGCGCTGACGCCGCTGCTGATCTCGGTCAACATCCGCAACAAGTCACACGCGGGCGTCAAGCTGACCGGCCTGCCCGACTCCCTCTGGTAGGTCGGCGGTGCGGGTAGCGCTGCTCTCCGGCGGCACCGGCGGCGCGAAGCTGGCACGGGGCCTGCTCGACGTGGTCGGCGCCGAGAACCTGACGGTGATCGCCAACACGGGCGACGACGCCTGGGTCCACGGCGCCCACGTCTCACCCGACCCCGACCTCGTCACCTACTGGCTCGCCGACGCGATCGACGCGCGCGGCTACGGCATCCGCGGCGACAGCTGGCAGGTGATGGACGCGCTCGAGGCGGCCGGCCGACCGACCTGGTTCCGGCTCGGCGACCGTGACCTCGCGATGTGCCTGATCCGCAGCGAGCTGCTCGCGGCCGGCGCACGGCTGACCGAAGCCCACGCCGCGGTCGTGGAGGCGATGGGCGTCGCGGCGCACGTCCTGCCGATGTGCGACGAGCCGGTTCCGACGCGAATCGGGGTCCGCGGCCGCGTGCTGCCGTTCCAGGAGTTCATGATCGTCGAGCGTGCCGAGGGGTCGCTGGAGAGCGTCGAGTTCGCCGCGATCGACGCAGCGCGGCCGACCGCCGAGGTGCTCGACGCGCTGCGCTGCGCCGACGCGATCGTGATCGGACCTTCGAACCCGGTCATCTCGATCGGCCCGATCCTCGCCGTGCCGGGCATGCGCGACGCACTGGCCGCCGCGGCCGCGCCGATCGTCGCCGTCAGCCCGTTCGTCGGCGGCGCCGTGCTGAAGGGCCCGACGCGGCTGTTCTGCGAGGCCGCCGGCGTCGACTCGTCGGCCAGCGGCGTCGCCAACCTCTACACCGGCCTGGTCGACGGCCTCGTCGCCGACGAGCCGGTCGACGCCGACTTCCCGGCGCTCGAGACACCGACGCTGATGGACACGCCCGAGGCGCGCCGTTCCGTCGCCACCGCGACGCTCGACTTCGCGGCAACGCTGACCGGCGGTTAGAGTCGTGAACCGCCTGTCCGGTCGCCCGATGCGAACGATCGCGATCCTGCCAATCAAGCGCTTCGGCGCAGCCAAGCAGCGCCTCGCCGGCCTGCTCGGCAGCGGCGCGCGCCAGGCACTGGTCCAGGCGATGTTCCAGGACGTGCTCGCCTCGCTGCGTCACGTCGAGGGCCTCGACGCAGTCGCGGTCGTGACCGGGAATGCGACCGCCGCCCGCGCCGCGCACGGCGAGGGCGTCATCGTGCTCGGCGACTCGGAGGAGAGCGGCCACAACGAGGCGGCCACCGTCGGCATCACCTACGCCGCCGAGCACGGTTTCGACCGCGTGCTGCTGGTGCCGGGCGACGCTCCGCTGATCGACCCAGGAGAGCTGGCGGCGCTGCTGCGCGACACCACGCCGAGCCCAAGCCTGGTCGTCGTTCCCGACCGTCACGGGACCGGGACCAACGCGCTGCTGATCGCACCGCCTTCCGCGCTCGCGCCATCCTTCGGCCCGGGCAGCCGCGATCGTCACGAGCAGCTCGCGACCGACGCCGGCGTCGCCTGCCGGGTCGAACCGCTGCCCTCGCTGGCGGTCGACGTCGACACGCCGGAGGATCTCGACGAGCTGACGGCGCTGCTCGGCGAGCCCGCGAATCGCACGCTGGCGCGCTTGACCCGTGGAGCTCTGCGCCAGCTCGAGCGCTCACGCACCCAGCCCCCGCCCGTCCCTCCGGCAGCGGTCTCCTGAGCACGGCGCGCCCGCTATCCGCCGTCGCCCTCGACGGCATTCCCGAGATTCGGGCCGGCGACGATCTGGCCGCTCTGATCGCCGCGGTGCTACCGGCAAACGTCGCCGACGGCGACGTGATCGCGGTCGCCCACAAGGTCGTCTCGAAGGCCGAGGGGCGCACGCGGCGGATCGGAACGATCGATCCCGGCGAGCGGGCACGCGAGCTCGCCGCCGAGCACGACAAGGACCCGCGCGTCGTCCAAGCGGTGCTCGACGAGTCGGCGGCGGTGCTGCGCGCCGGCCACGGCGTCTTGATCTGCGAGACCCATCATGGACTCGTCTGCGCCAACGCCGGCGTCGATCGCTCGAACGCCGCCGACCCCGACGAGCTGATCCTGCTGCCCGCGGACCCGGACGGCTCGGCACGCGCGCTGCGTGCCGGAATCGCCGCGCTGCGCGGCGTCTCCCCCGCCGTCGTGATCTCCGACTCCTTCGGCCGCGCCTGGCGACTCGGTCAGACCGACGTCGCGATCGGCGCCGCCGGCCTGACGCCGCTCGACGACTGGCGCGGCCGCCGCGACTCCCAGGGCCGCGAGCTACAGGCGACCGCGATCGCCATCGCCGACGCGATCGCCGGCGCGGCTGACCTCGCCCGCACCAAGGACGCCGGCCAGCCGGCGGTCCTGCTGAGCGGTCTCGACCGCTTCGTCACCGCCGACGACGGTCCCGGTGCGTTGGCCCTGCGCCGACCGCCCACTGAGGATCTGTTCAGGTAGTCACGCCCGCCGGCTAGGCGCGCGGCTCGATCAGCAGCACACGCGCGCTGGCCAGGACGTCACCATCGGCCGACAGGACCGCCGAGCCCGCATGGCGCTTGCGGCCCTCGGCCGCGATGCCCCAGCCGATCACGACGTGCTCGTCGCCGGCGCGTACCGGCCGGTCGACCGCTGCGGTCTGACGGGCGAGCACGCCGAGCGGCAGCTCCCCCTCCACGTCGATGTAGGTCGCGAAGTAGGTCGGACAGTCGAGCACCGCCCAGACGATCTCCGGCCGCACGTTCCCGTCGGGGCCGGCCGCCCACTCGGGCGGCATCCACGGCGAGGCAACGACCGACCGGCCCTCGACCGGACCCGCGAAGACGCCGAACGAATCCTCGCGCGCCCTCCCGCAGACGAAGCAGCGGCAGAACGGCCCGCTCGTCAGTCCGCGGTAGCCGGCCGTCGCGACGCGCGCCTGCTCGACGCTCACCGGCTCGGGCACGTCGATCTCGAAGTCGGGCACATGACGCGCCCTTGCGATCAGCGTCTCGCCGTCGAGCACCCGCAGCGAGCCGTCGCTCTCGCTGCCGACCGCAAGCGGCCTGTCGAGCGGCACCGCGCTGTGCAGACTCGCCTCGACCGGCCCCTCGAGCAGGTTTGCGAGCACGCCGGAGCAGTAGCCGCCATTGCCGCTGTCGAGCGGCCCGTTGAACCGCCCGTCGATCTCAATCGTCGGCTGCACGACACGATCTAACCACCGATCGGGGCGCGTGGGTTGACGCCCCAGAAGACCTGCGTGCCGAGCATCCCGACGATGTGGACCATGACGGTGTTGAGCGCCATCGACTTCGCCGTCGCGGTGCCGACGCCGACCGGTCCGCCGGATGCCGTGTAGCCGTAGTAGAGGCCGACGAGCACGATCACGGTCGCCATCGCCATTCCCTTGATCGTGCTGAAGAAGAGGTCGGGCGGGTTCTGGTAGGCCCAGAAGATCAGAAAGTAGCCACCGGAGGAGACCTCGCCGACCTGCTCGACGACCGCGAGGTAGCTGCCTACGAAGCCGGCGGCGATCGCCGCCACGTACATGAATGGCAGCACGATCCAGGCCGCCAGCAGGCGCGTGGCGCAGAGGAAGGCGAGTGAGCTGACGCCCATCACCTCGAGCGCGTCGATCTCGTCGGAGATCCGCATCGCGCCGATCTCGGCGACCAGGCCGGTGCCGACCTTCGCCGACATCATGTAGCCGAAGGCGTAGGGCATGATCTCGCGCAGGTCGCAGATCGCCGAGAACGAGCCGCCGATCTGCGGCGAGCCGATCGATCGCGCGAAGTACGCCCCGTTGACGCCGCACTGCAGGCCGAGCAGGAAGGCCAGCCCCCAGATCACCAGCGCCGAGCCGACGATCAGGATCCCGGCCTGGCGCAGCGTCTCGCTGAAGTAGCGCGCGGCGCTGCCGCGCATCACCTCGGCGACGACCTCGGAGCAGAACTTGCCGAGGTCGCCGAGCGCACCGAGCATGTCGCGTGGCACCGCCAGCCAAGTTGCCGCCCTGGTCACTTGAGCACCGAGATCTCGGGGTGGGTGGCCAGCAGCGTCTGGGTGAAGACGTAGTTGAACGAGAAGACGCCGAGCAGCGACACCACGACGGCCTGGTTGACCGCGCGCCCGACGCCCTCGGGGCCGCCGGAGACCGTCATGCCCTTGTAGCAGCAGACGACCGCGATGATCGCGCCGAACAGCAGCGCCTTCAGCGTCGACCCCCAGAGCTCGGTCGTAGTCGCGTTGTTGAGCAGCGTCGCGAAAAACGGCCCGAGCGGCGCGTTGAAGGTCAGCGTCGCCAGCAGCGTCCCGATCAGCACGCACGCCGTGACCGACCATCAGCGCCAGGAAGCGCGGCACGACGAGGTTCTTGATCGGGTCGACGCCGAGCACCTGAAGCGCGTCGAGCTCCTCGCGGATCTTGCGCGCGCCGAGGTCGGCGGTGATCGCGGTCCCGCCAACGCCGGCGAGGATGATCGCCGTCACGAACGGCGCGAACTCGCGGATCACGGCCAGGATGAAGAAGCCGCCGAGCCGGTCGAGCGATCCGAACAGCTCGAAGAAGCCGCCTGCCTGCAGGCCCGGCGCGCCGTAGGAGAGCGCGACCATCGATACCAGCAGCGGAAACCAGCAGAGCCGCAGCAGGAACATGAACTGCTGGACGAACTCGGTCCCATAGGGAAACGGCGGCGTGATCGCGGACAGGATCGTCTTGCCGGTCAGCACCATCACCTCGCCGACCTGCTCGAGCGCGTTCTTGACGGGCAGGTACGCCCGTTCGGCAGCTCCTCCCATCTGTGTGTTGTTCTAGCACAGTTTGTAGGAACACACCCACACGGCACGCTAGAATCCCTGCAAATGCAGCTTCAACTCGATCGCGACAGCGGCGTTCCGCTTGGCACTCAGCTCGCCTGGCGGCTGCGCTCGGCGATCGACCGCGGCGAGCTCGCCCCCGGGGACAAGCTGCCCAGCCTGCGCGACGCCGCATCGGCGGCTGGAGTGAACGTCAACACGGTGCGCGCCGCCTACGCGAAGCTGGAGTCCACGGGCGTCGTGACCACGGAACAGGGCCGGGGCACATTCGTCGCGCGGGCCGCCGACGGCGCGTCCGACCGCTGGCGCGGCCTGCGCGACGAGATCGCCCGCCTCGAGGCCGAGTTGGTCAGCCTGCCGCCGATCCCCCGTTCCGCCGAGCCCACCGGCCGCCCCGCCGGCGCCAGGCTGCTGTCGATCGAGGAGCTGGAGACCGTCCGCGACCCGCTCGCCGAGCGCGTCGCCGAGCTGCGCGGCACCCGCTCCGAGATCGTCGAGCGTCTACGCGACGAGCGCCGCGCACCCACGCCCCGAGCCCCCGCTCGCCGCTCCTCCTCCAGCCTCGCCGGCGCCCGCGTCCGCTGGACCTGATCCCCGCCGTTAAGTAGCCGTAGCGGTAGTACCTACGGTCGAGCGCTATCACCACGGCCTCGCGACTCTCGTTTAAGAACTCGGCCCCTGTCGCGATAGCGCCACACCAGCCAGACACACGCCAGGGTGGCGATCGCCGTGATCGAAATAACGAGGAAGCCACCAATAAGCCAGTCGGCTAACAGGATGGCCGCCACACCGCCTCCACAGACAATCAGGATCACAGAGCTGGGCGCCCGCTCCGGTGGACCCTCGTGGTTGTTCAAATCTCAGAGATCATTTTGGCCGGTTATCCAGCCATACGTTGAATTAGAAAGACGACGATGATCGCCAGGATCACTGTTCCCATCATCATCAGCCAGCCACGCCCATCTCCCTGCCAAAGCCACCCCTCTCGTGCCGCGAAGATAACCACGATGGCCAGCAACGCCGGTACATAGAAGCCTGGGGCATCGAGCGCAGTTGCTAGCGCCAATGATGCCGCCGCTACGAGACTTCCGATCGCAGCGACCATCAAGAACCGCGGCATGCTCATTTTGACGACCCCGTCGTATCTACAGTCACCTGACGTTCATATCGTCGCCGAGCCCGGTTCATCTTTTCAGCGGGGTAGAAGCGACGTGCCCACCAGGAATCCGGCCGTGCTAAACGAAGGCACGCCACCATCCAGATGATACCCGCGAGCAACAAGCCAACTACAAAGATCAGTCGCTGCCCCTTAAGCCAGGTGATCGAACCCGGGACTACCAACAGAATTAGGTAAAGGCCGATCCCATAGGCCGTCGCACCTACGTTCAAGGCAATTATCCCCACAGGAATGAGTACACCACTAGTACGCCATCTCTACATCATCACCGAGGAATATCTCAAGGGGATCACATTGGTCAAGACGATTCAGCCCCAAGTCCCGCCCACACTCTGCGGCCTCTTGAAGCTGCCCGGGGAGACTAATGAGTTTCCTAACCCCCTTCTTGAGATCCCTCCCCTTGGACTCTAGCCAGCCTTTGGCGTCACCAAAGATTCCCATCCCGGTTGGATCAAAAAGGTTTACCGGGTCACCGCCCACGTAGATGTAGCGATTCCCCTCTCGCAAATCTCCCGCTTGATCCAGTGGGTCCTGCTGGCTCCAGCGCCCAAGGTTGGGCTGGTAGTAGCGGGCTCCCATCTTGTATAGGTCGCCTTGGGCCTCGCGGTACTGGCTGACGAGTTGGGGGTGGAACCGCTCGTTGAGCGGACGATGCCGTATGGGTCGTACTTGTAGGTGCGGGTGAGGGCGCCGCTGGAGTCCGCCAGGCCGACAACCGACCCGAGCGCGTCGGAGAGGTAGTAGTGGTTGACGCCGCCGGTGGCGCGCTGGGAGATCAGGGTGCCGTTGGGATCGCGGGTCCAGGAGGTGGTGCCTTGGCGGGAGGGGCCGAGCAGGGTGTTGTGTTGGGCGACGCCACCGTTGGAGGTTCGCTCGGTCTGGCCGGCTCCGGCGTAGCCGAATGAGATTGGCGAGCCGCCGGGGGCGGTGAAGGCGACGGTCTGGTCGCGGGTGTTGTAGTCGAAGTCCAGGCCGGCGCTGCTGGCGGTGGTGTTGCCGTTGGCGTCGTAGCTGTAGGTCGTGGCGCCGCCGGGTGGGGAGCCGCAGGCCGCACCGGAGCTGCCGCTGTAGGTCCAGCAGAGCTGGTTGGCAGCGTTGTAGGCGTAGCTCGTCGTCGAGCCGTTGATCGTCTGGGTCTGACGGTTCGACGCCAGGTCGTAGGCGTAGGCGCGGTTGTCAATGATCGTGTTGCCGCTGTTGCGCTCGATCGCACTCGTCAAGCGGTCGAGGAAGTCGTAGCCGTCGGTCGTCTTGTTGCCGTCCTTGTCTGTGACCGACTGACGCAGCTTCGTCTTGAGGGTTCCTGGCGACGCCTCGTCGTAGACGTAGGTGTAGTCGGTAAGCGTGGTTGGCGGACTCCCGGCCTTGATCGCCTTGATGCGCGTCGGTTTGTCGGAGCTGTCGAAGGTCACCGTCTGCTCGACGCCGTTCGGGTATGTAGTCCGCTCCCGCTGATCGCGGTTGGTGTACCCGAAGGTCGTGCACAGCGAAACGGGAGTGGTGCACGAGCCACCTGGCTCGACAAGGTCCGCCAGCCGATTGACGTCGTCGTAGCGATATGTGACCGTTCCGCCGGCATCGGTCAGCGAGGCGAGGTTCGACGCCGCGTCCCAGGTGTAGTCGGTGTCGCCTGAGGGCAGATCGTCGTCGGTACGGCGGTTGAGGGCGTCGTAGGTCCATGTGGAGGTGCCGTCAACCGAGTCGATGCGCTCGATGCGGTTGCCGTTCGCGTCGTAGTCGAAGGTCACGACGTTGCCACCGCCGTAGTCGATCTCGACGACGCGGTCGAGGTCGTCATACGCATAGCTGCGGGTTTGGCTCTTGCCGTCCTCGACGGAGTCGACCCGGCTGAGCGAGTCGTAGGTGATCGTCGTGACCCCGAGGGGCAGCTCCGGCGTCACCGTAGTCAGGTTGCCGTCGTCGTCGTACCCGTAGAGCGTCTCGTTGCCCTTGCCGTCGATCGCGCAGCGCAAGGTGCCGGGCTTGGTGGTCGCGTCGTCGGCGCACGTCCCGCCGGCCTGGCCGTTGTACTCCAGCGTCGCCTCGACCTGCGAGGCCGGCGACGTCGAGTCGCCGATCGTCGTCGTGTTGCCCGCGGTGTCGTAGGCGAACACGCTGGCCGTCCCCTGCGGCGAGACCTGCTTCGTCGGCGAGTACGGGTGGCTGCCGTTCGTGTACTCGAAGCTCGTCGCCTCCCCCGCCGGCTCGTCGACGGCCTCGAGGTTGTTGCTGCCGTCGTAGCCGAACGTCGTCGTGGCCGACCCAGGCGCGGTCGCGCTGAGCGGATCGGAGTTGGGCGAGTAGGTCGAGCTGCGCGCGTTGCCGTTGGCGTCGACCACCTTGGTCACCCGCAGCTCGACGTCGTAGCAGTAGGTCGTGGTCTTGCCGCGCGGATCGGTCATCACCGTCTTGCCGATGTCCGCACCGCCACAGGGGCTGGTCGCCGACGAGTACGCGAACTGCGTCCGCGCGACATAGCTGCCGTTAGAGCGGTTGTAGCCGCGCTTGATCGAAGTCACGCGCTGATCGCCGTCGTAGTCGATCTTCGTGACTGCTCCGCGTGGGTCCTCGATCTCGATCAGGTTGTCGGGCCCCTGGTAGACGTACTCCGTCTCGCCACCCTCCGGATCGGTGTACTCGATCAGACGGTCGTAGGCGTCGTAGTCGTACTGCCACAGCCGTCCAGTCGGATCCTCGAGCGACTCGAGGTTGCCGTCGCCGTCGTAGCTAGCCTCGACCTCGCGGCCTTGGGTGTCGGTGACGTCATCGAGAACGCCGTCGGTCACGTAGTCGAAGCTGATCGCGTTGCCGTTGCGGTCCTCGAACGCCGTCGGGTCGCCATCGGAGTTGAAGCGATAGATCTCGCTGCTCTTGTGGAAGGTGAGCTTGTGTCCGGCGCCGTCGGCCGCGAGCGTCGCGTCGATTCCCGTCGGGCTCTCGAACGACCCGTTCGGCTGGACGTGGAAGACGTGACGCGAGCCCGTCGGCCCGACGAACATCCGATCGCCGCCGCCCTCGGGCATCAGCATCACCCCACCGCCGACCGAGAGCCGCCACTTGCGTCCCGCCGTCTCTGGGAGTCCCGTGCCCTGGTTGTTGAAATGGCGCGAGATGTTCAGGTCGAGCCCCGTGCCCGCGATCTGCACGTCGTTCGAGCTTTGGATCAGATTGCCGTTGCCGACATTGACGGCCAACCCCAGACGATCCGACAGCGACTGCTCGGCGAAGGTGAACTGCCGCTCGATGCCGGTGCGCTTGCTCCAGGTGACGCCGAGGTACGGGCGCCGGCTGCTGTTGGAGGACTCGGAGCTCGCGAACCGGATGCGATTGCTCAGCTGCTGATCGTCGCGATCCTTGAGCACGACCCCCTGATTGGCGACGTCCCCGTCGACCCACTCCTGGATCAGCTCGCCGATCGCCCAGTAGGTCCAGCTACCGGTCGGGTTCGAACCGGGATAGGAAGTCCGCCAGACCTGGCTGTCGAAGTCCCCGCCCGCGCTCGTCCAGGCGTTCGTCCCGTCCGCGCTCGACCAGCTCGCCTGCGAGGTCCAGTCGCGGGTCGCACGGTAGACCGACAACGGCTTGTTCACGCTCGTGCTCGCGCCTGTCCCATACAGGGCGACATATCCCTCCTCTACCCGCGCGCCCTGCGGCACCGCGCCGGCGACGTCGAACTCCAGCAGCGCACGGTGATCCTGGCTGCCATCCCAGCCGACCTCCAGCTCGTCGTCGCCGCAGACGCTGATGGATGGTGTGCCGCTGTCCAGATGACAGTCGACCTGTGGAGAGATGTAGACGGTCGGATCGACCTCGACGGGGAACTCGCGGCCCGGGTTCTCGAGCCAGTCGCGATCCGGACGGATGCCCAGCGTCCAACCGCCGTCCCCGCGCCGCAGCTCGTACTCGACACCACGTGACAGCGTGCCGCGTGCATCGCGCATGAAGGGTGCCGCGATCGCGAAGTGGATCTCGCCCTTGGCATCGAGCAACTGCACACCGCCGGAGCTCGTCACCCGCGGCGTCAGGGCGCCGGCGTCGAGCCTGAAGGCGAGGTCGCGCCCCGCGGCCGCGTCGGAGAGCATCAGCGACTCCTTGACACCGTCCGGGCGGGCGACGTACTGGAGGTCGAGACCGGGACGTACCGAGCGATAGGTCACCTGCGCGCCATCGACTTCAGCGGCCGACTGGACGGCGCCGATCAGCGCGAACTCGAACGCCTGCCCGTCGTCGGCGACACGCACACCGGTGCCGTCACCGAGCGTCTTGGGAAGCGAAAGGCCGAAACCGGCCCGCGATATCCGCAAGCGGTCGTCCCCGTCGCTCTCGATGCGTGTGTCGATCGCCCGCCAGCTACCGTCGCTGTCCCGGAAGTTGACCGGGATGCCGAAGACCTTCGTCAGCATCCGCCCGTCGGCCAGGACGTAGGTGCGGCTCTTCGCCGTGCGAAGATCGACCGCCTCACGCTCGACCTCAGCACCGCCGGGGAGGCCGGCGCTCGGAGCGGGAGCAGGGTCGTCACCGGCATAGGCCGGCTCTTCCTGGTCCGCTTGGCCGCTTGCGCCGGACGCGAACCCGACCATCAGCACCGCCGCTACCAGCGCGAACGCCATTGCCTGCGCGAACGTACGCGCGAACCCACCGCCGACCCTCAATACGTGATGTGCCCTCCTATGCCCGCCGAGATGAGGACGCGGCCTCACATCGACATCACCACCGTGTTCTTCGAACCCTTGGAGTGGCAGACGCCACGTTACGCCATTTGGCAACTTGGAGTCAAGGGTGTTCCTATTTACGCGGCGAGTGGAAGCTCGTAGCGACGCCTGACCTCGTAGAGCGTCGTCCGCTCAGCCGCCGGTCGTCCCGCGGCGTGTGCCGCCCCGATCAGCTGCTCCGGGGTCAGCATCACGCCGTGCTGGCTGCCGGCGAGCCTGCTGATGCTCTCCTCCATCAGCGTGCCGCCCAGGTCGTTCACGCCCCAGCGGAGGCTCTCGGTGGCGGCGTCGAGGCCCATCTTCACCCACGACGCCTGAAGACTCGGGATCGTCCTGCCGAGCGCGAGCCGGAAGACCGCGGTGTGCTTGAGATTCTCCTCGCGCGACAGCTCCTCGATCCCGTGTGTGCGGCCGAGCAGCGTGTGGTGCGGGATGAACGACAGCGGCACGAACTCGGTGAAGCCGCCGGTCCGCTCCTGCAGCTCGCGCACGACGCGCATGTGCTCGGCCAGCTCCCACGGCTCCTCGATGTGGCCGAACATCACCGTCACCGTCGAGCGCAGGCCGGCGGCGTGCGACGCCTCGATGATCTCGACCCAGCGCGCGACCGGCAGCTTGTTCGGCGAGATCCGCTCGCGGACGCCGTCGTCCAGCACCTCGGCGGCGGTGCCCGGCGTCGAGTCGAGCCCGGCGGCGCGCAGCCGCTCGAAGACCTCGCGCGGCGCCAGCCCGGACGTCGCGCACATCGCGTCGACCTCCATCGCCGAGTAGGCGTGCAGGTGGATGTCGGGCGCAACCTGCTTGGCGAGCCGCAGCCAGCCCTCGTAGTCCTCCAGCCCCCAGTCGGGGTGGATGCCGGACTGCATGCAGATCTCGGTCGCGCCGAACTCGACCGCCTCCTCGACCCGGCGGACGAACTCGTCGCGGTCGTGCTCGTAGGCATCGGGCGAGCGCCGGCCCTGACCGAAGCCGCAGAAGGCGCAGCCGACGGTGCAGACGTTCGAGACGTTGATGTTGCGGTTGACGACGAACGTCACCGTCTCCCCCGCCAGCTCGGCGCGCAACTCGTCGGCGGCGACGCGGATCTCCTCGACCGCCTCCGGTCGCGTCTCGGCGAACAGCGCCGTCAGCTCGTCCTCGGACAGCCACGCGCCGTCGCGGCCCTTGGCGATCGCGCCCGGCACCAGGTCGCGCCGAATCGCCCGCTCCTCGCGACGGCCCGACCCATGCCGCGGGATGAAGCTCCAGTAGGCGGTCTTGATCGTGTCGAGCACGCCCTGCTCCATCCACTCCGCGTTCATGTACTGCGGGTAGACGCAGAGTCGCTCGGCGAGCGCGTAGCCGCGCGGCTCGAGCTCCTTGCGCATCCGCTGCGGCGTCGGGAACGGGTGCTCGGGCGAGATGTGGTCGCCGTTGGCCGACAGCCCGCCGAGGTCGGTCGCGCCCTCCGCGACGAGCGGCAGCCACCAGTCGGAGAGGTTCGGCGGGATCTGAATGCCGACGTCGGGCATCAGCTCACGCGCGGCGCGCACCAGCACGCGCATGTCGTCGAGCGTGATCTCGTTGGCCCACTTCGGCATCGCCGCCGCCTCGCCCGCCTCGCCGGCCTGCTGTGCGGCGTCGGCGATCTCGGCCGGCTCGGCGCCGTAGTAGCGCGGGTGCGGGACGAAGTTCTGCAGGATCACCTCCTGCAGCTGGCCATGCTCGGCGTGGACCTCCGCCAGCGCCTCCAGCGCCGCGATCCGCTCGTCCGGCGTCTCGCCGATCCCGACCAGGATGCCCGAGGTGAACGGGATCTTCAGCTCACCGGCGGCGCGGATCGTCTCGAGCCGCTTCGCCGGGTGCTTGGTGGGCGAGCCCTGGTGGACGACTAGGTCGGGGTTGACCGACTCCAGCATCAACCCCTGCGAGGCGGTCACCTCGCGCAGCCGCGCCAGGTCATCCTTCGACAGGACCCCCAAGTTGGTGTGCGGCAGCATCCCCCGCTCGAGCGCTCGCTCACAGGTCCAGACGACGTAGGAGACGAAGTCCTCGTGCCCATAGGCGCGCAGCCGCTCGCGCACCTCTGCGTTGACCTCGGGCTGCTCGCCGGTCAGCACCAGCAGCTCCTTCGCCCGCCGCTTGACCGCCTCGTCGAGCAGTCCCTCGACCTCCTCGGGCGAATACAGGTGCGCACGGTGCGTGGCGAACGCGCAGTACTTGCAGTAGCAGCGACACGTCCGCGACAGCGAGATCGTGTAGTTGCGCGAGTAGGTGACGCGCCGCATCCGGTGCAGCCTAATGGTGCGGCTACGCTCGTCCCATGGAGGAGCAGACCCGCTATGCGCGCAGCGGCGATCTCCACATCGCCTACCAGGTGGCCGGCGCGGGCCCGCCACACGTGCTCTACGTCCCGACCTGGATCGGCCAGGTCGAGGTCTTCCTCGAGGAGCCGTCGATCGCCGCGTTCGTCGAGCGGCTCTGCGGCTTCACCCGGATGATCTCGTTCGACCGCCGCGGCGCCGGCCTGTCCGACCCGTGGGCTGGGCTACCGACGCTCGAGGACCAGATGGACGACGTGCTGGCGGTGCTCGACGCGACCGGCACCGAGCGCGCGACGCTGATGGGCTCGCTCGAGGGCGGACCGCTGGCGATGCTGTTCGCCGCGACCCACCCGCAGCGCGTTGAGTCGCTGATCCTCTACGCGACCTACTCGCGCACCCGCTGGGCGCCTGATTATGCCTGGCCACCGCACGACGACGAGCGCGACGCCCGGATCGACGGCCTCGTCGCCCAGTGGGGCCAGGGCGCCGTGCCGGCGGCGCTCGCGCCGAGCCGCGCGGGCGATCCCGACTACCTGCGCTGGTGCGGGCGGATGGAGCGCTACTCGGCCAGCCCGGGCACGGCTGAGGCCGTCCTGCGCGCGCTCGGCGACACCGACGTCCGCCACGTCCTGCCGACGATTCGCGTGCCGACGCTGGTCATGCACCGCCGCGACGACCAGTTCCTGATGATCGAGCACTCGCGCTACCTCGCCGAGCACATCCCCGGCGCCCGCTTCGTCGAGCTCGACGGCTCCGACACCCTCTTCTCGGCCGGCGACCATCAGGCGCTGCTCGGCGAGATCGAGGAGTTCCTGACCGGCAGCCGCCACCTGCCGGAGCCGGACCGCGTGCTGGCAACAGTCCTGTTCACCGACATCGTCGGCTCGACCGAGCGCGCCGCCGAGCTCGGCGACTCCGCCTGGCGCGCGCTGCTGCAACGCCACGACGAGCTCGTGCGCGCCGAGGTTGTCCGTCACCGTGGCAAGGCGATCAAGTCGACCGGCGATGGCGTGCTCGCCACCTTCGACGGGCCGGCGCGGGCGATCGGCGCCGCCCGCTCGATCGAGCATGCGGTGCACGAGCTCGGCATCCAGATCCGCGCCGGCCTGCACACCGGCGAGTGTGAGATCGTCGGCGACGACGTCGCCGGACTCGCCGTCCACATCGGCGCGCGCGTGATGGACGAGGCCGGTCCCGGCGAGGTGCTCGTGTCGAGCACCGTCAAGGATCTCCTCGTCGGCTCCGGGATCGGCTTCCGCGAGCGCGGCTCACGCCAGCTGCGCGGCATTCCCGGGGAGTGGAGCCTCTGGGAGGTCGGCGACGCGCTGCCGGCTCCAGCCGCGCGAATCGCCTAGATTGCCGCGGCCATGCGCCGACCGATCCTCCTCGCCACATGCCTCGTCCTGCTCGCGCTGATCGCCGCCGGCTGCGGTGACGATGGCTCGGGCGGCGACACCGAGCAGCCGGTCAGGCTCGCGCTCGACTTCCAGCCGAACGCCGTCCACGCCGGCATCTACACCGCCGTCGCCGACGGCATCGACCACGACCACGGGATCGACCTCGACGTCCGCGTCCCCTCCTCGTCGACCGATTCGCTGAAGCTGCTCGCTGCCGGCCGCGCCGC
>CBFGZN010000018.1:0-19661 GCA_965653255.1 uncultured Solirubrobacterales bacterium
ACCGGGGACGGCCCGCAGCCAGGCCGCGCGTCGGTGTCGGTCGTCATCCCCTGCCTCAACGAGGCCGAGAACATCGAGATCTGCGTCACCCGCGCGCTAGCGGTGCTCGAGGAGCACGACATCCCCGGCGAGGTCGTCGTCGCCGACAATGCCTCCGAGGACGGCAGTCCCGAGCTGGCCGCGAAGGCTGGCGCACGGGTGATCCACGAGCCGCGCCGCGGCTACGGCAGCGCCTATCTCGCCGGCCTTGGGGCCGCAACCGGCGACTACATCGTGATGCTCGACGCCGACCTGACCTACGACTTCGAGGACATCCCGGCGTTCGTCGCCAAGCTCGACGAGGGCGCGCAGATGGTGATCGGCGACCGGATGGACAACATCCACCCGGGCGCGATGCCGTGGCTGCACCGCTACGTCGGCAACCCGGTCCTGACCGGCATCCTCAACACCTTCTTCCGCACCGGCGTCAAGGACGCCCACTGCGGCATGCGCGCGCTCCGCCGCGACGTGCTGCCGACGCTCGACCTCCGCACGACCGGCATGGAGTTCGCCTCCGAGATGGTCATCCGCGCTTCGAAGCGCGACCTCGACATCCGCCAGATCTCGATCGAGTACCACCCGCGCGGCGGCGAGTCGAAGCTGTCGAGCTTCCGCGACGGCTGGCGCCACCTGCGCTTCCTGCTCGTCCACAGCCCAACCTGGCTGTTCATCATCCCCGGCACCGCGATGGCCGGGGTCGGCACACTGATTGCACTGACGGTGTTGTTCGACGTCAACCTGTTTGGCCGCGAGTGGGACCTTCACGCGCTGATCGGCGGCGCGCTGTTGATGATCGTCGGAACGCAGGTGCTCGCGCTTGGCCTATGTGCCCATGCCTACGGGACTTACTACATGGGTGACCAGGACCCGTGGTTCGACCGGATGCGCGCGCGCTTCCGCCTCGAGCATGGCCTGCTGCTTGGAGGGGCCGTGCTGCTCGTCGGCCTGACGGTCGGCGCGGTGATAGTCGGGACTTGGATCGGGCGCGGCTTCGGCGAGCTATCGGAGACCCAGCTGGCGGTGATCGCGGCGACACTGATGATCGTCGGCGTCCAGATCGTCTTCTCGTCGTTCCTGCTCTCGATCCTGGGCCTGCGGCGGCCGTTGTCGTAGTCGCACCCTGTGTCCAAGGCTCCCCTGCTCAGCATTGGCATTCCCGCGTACGGCCGACCGGAAGGCCTGGAGCGCGCTATTCAGTCGGCTCTGAGCCAGTCCGTTGCAGACCTCGAGGTGGTAGTTTCCGACGACGCTTCGCCGGGCCAAAATGTTGCCCGCATCGGTGAGCGCTTGGCGTCCGAGGACGCACGCGTGCGGTTCGCCCGCCAACCCCGGAATCTCGGCCACGCGCGCAATTACCGCTGGGTCCTCGAAGCGGCGCGTGGCGAGTACTTCATGTGGCTATCGGATGACGACTGGCTCGATCCTGACTATGCACGCCGCTGTATTGATGAGCTGTGCGCCTCGTCGCGACGCCGGATTGTCTGCGGGCAGGCGCTCTACTACTCGGGTGGTGTTCTTATAGTCGACGAGAGGCCGACTGATCTGACAGATCTCCGCCCGGGGGGGCGCGTCGCCAAGTACTACGCGACGGTGACCATGAATGGCCCCCTGTTTGGGGTTGTCAGGCGCAACGATCTACTCGGGATTCCATTCCAGGAGGTGCCCGCTGGTGACTGGCTGCTCGTCGCCGAACTGGCGGCGCGTGGCGAAGTGCTGACCTTGCGCGACGTCCACGTCCATCGTTCGATGGACGGTCTCGGCGGCGACGAGGAGCGGTTGGCGGGATCGTTTGGATTCCGTGGTGCGCGGGCGCGCTGGTATCACGTCTGGGTTGCTGGCAAGGTCTGGCGTGAGGTGGCAGGCGGAAACCTGGGGTCTCCGCTGGAGCGGCTCGTTGCGGCAACGCTTTCAGCGTTCGCGGTGCTCGTTCGCTTTCCACTCATGAAGTTGCTCCGAATCGCTGGGCTGGCTCGGCTCGAGGAGCACGTGATCCCGTGGTTCAGACAGCGCAGGCGTTAGCCTTCCAGCCCGTGTTGAGCCGCGTGCGCCATCGCCTTGGGTCGATCGTGGGGTCACTCGTTCTGCACCAATGGCCATGGCTGTCGTGGCGGATCCGTGGCGGTGGAATGTTGCCCATCGGATCGGAGTCCTTCTGGTTCCACGGGATCGCGGATCGCCGGCACGTCTGGTGGGCTCAAGCGACCCGTCGCGGCGAGTGGGAGCAGCCGATGATCGCCCAACTTGCGGGCGCGCTCCGTGAAGGGGACGTGTTCGTGGACCTCGGTGCCTATGTAGGCGGCTATAGCTTGCTCGCGTCACGCCTTGTCGGGCCGACAGGGAAGGTGGTGGCCTTCGAGCCGGACCCGGCCGCCCGCCGGCTGCTCGAGTTGAACGTGGCGAAGAACCGAACAGCGAATGTGACCGTTGTTCCCTTCGCTGTTGGGCGTGAGCCGGGCACCGTGCGCTTCGTCGCCAGCGGCGACTCGGTGGGGCGGATCGATCCTGGCGGCGAGCTGGAGGTACGGCAGGTCGTGCTCGACGACTACTGCCAGGAGCACGACCTGCGGCCCAATGTGATGAAGGTCGATATTGAGGGTGGAGAGGCCGCAGCTCTGGAGGGCAGCACGGTCGCCCACAACCTTCGGACGCTCGTCTTGGAGGTTCATGAGCCGCAGCTCACAGAGCGTGGAGTAGATGTCAGTGCGTTCCTCGACGGGCTCGGTGAACACCAGCTGATCGAGTCACCCCAGAGCGGCAATTATGCCGTGCTGGTAGAGCCGCGCGTCGCCGCGTGACGGGCGGTGACATAAGGCTTTCGGCAGTCATGGTCGCCCGCGACGAGGAGCAGATGATCGAGGGTTCGCTGCGGACGCTGAGTTTTTGCGACGAGATCGTTGTCGTCGTGGACGATCGCTCGACGGACCGAACCGAGGAGATTGCGCGCCGCTATGCGGACAAGGTCATCATCGAGCGGTTCCGCGACTTCGCCCAGATCCGCAACGTCGCACTTGAAGCCGCCACAGGATCATGGATCCTGCACGTCGACGCCGACGAGCGGATCACGCAGACCCTGGCGCGCGAGATTCAGGATGCCCTGGTCGCCAATCCCTCTGTTGCTGCGTTCTGGCATCCGACGATCAACTTCTTCTGGGGTCGTCGCATGGACCACGGAGGTTGGGGCATGATGATGCAGCCCCGTCTGGTGCGCCGCGACCATACGCGCTTCGAGGGCCGGGTCCATGAGCAGCCCGCGATCTCCCGCGAGAAGAGCGGGAAGTTGCGCGGCGAACGATGGCACTTCTCACATCGTTCGATTGACGAGAACCTCCGCAAGGTCCTCCTCTACGGTCGGCTAGAAGCCCGCGATCGGTTCGAGGCTGGTGCGAAGCCTGTGACTACATGGACATTCGTCCGTGTCATGGCTTTGGAGTTCGGCCGTCGGATGATTCGACGGCGCGGCTACCGGGACGGCATGCCTGGAGTCATCGAGGCGATCTTCCAGCCATTCGCGCTCTTCTGCGCGCAGGTGATGCTCTGGGAGCTCCAGCAGGGTGACGACATTCGTAGGCGCTACGAGGATCTCGAGCGCGAGTTCGAACGCCGAGCCGACTGAGGCGGCGCTGGCGGTGATTCACGCCGGTCTCAACCTCGTGTACCTGGTGCCTGGCGAGACCGGCGGCATGGAGGTCTACGCGCGCGAGCTGATCCCGCGGCTGGCGGCGATCGAGGGGTTGCGCGTCACGGCGTTCGTCAACCGCGAGGCGGCTGAGGGGGAACGAGGGCCGTGGCACGAGGTCCCGCATGAGATCGTTCCGGTCAAGGCGCGCAACCGGCTCGAGTGGGTACGCGGCGAGCAGCAGCTGCTTCCGCGGATGGCGCGCCGCGCGGGCTGCGACCTCGTCCATAGCCTCGCGTCCACAGCTCCGCTGTGGGGTCGCTTCACGCGCGTGACGACGATTCACGACATCAACTACAAGCTAGTACCTGACGCCCACTTCGGACTGATGCGCCGCGGAATGGGGATCCTGATCCCCGCCGCGGCGCGGCGGTCGCACCGGATCATCGTCGACGCCCACTCGACTGTGCGCGACGTCGAGCGTCATCTGAAGGTCGCGTCGGAGAAGGTTGACGTCGTGCCGCTCGGAGTGGGTCAGGAGCCGACCGCAGCCCCCACCGCCGCCGGTGCGCTGCGGGCCAAGTTCGACCTTGGCGATCGGCCCGTACTGCTCAGCGTCTCGGCGAAGCGGCCGCACAAGAACCTGCTGCGGCTGCTCGATGCCCACGCCGCGATCGAGCCGGGCGAGCGTCCGATGCTGGTGATTCCGGGCTACAGCACGCCTCACGAGGCCGAGCTCGTTCGCCGCGCTGCAGCGTTGGGGACCACCGAGCACGTGCGGCTCCCCAGCTGGGTCGACAACCCCGACCTCGAGGGGTTGTACGAGCTGGCGACCGCGTTTGTCTTCCCATCGCTTTACGAGGGTTTCGGGTTTCCGGTGCTCGAGGCGATGCGGCGCGGAGTGCCCGTGGCCTGCTCGAACCGCTCGACCCTGCCAGAGGTCGCGGGCGACGCCGCACTGCTGTTCGATCCCGAGAGCGTTACGGAGCTGGCGGCGGCGCTCGTCAGGCTGCTCGGAGATGGCCGGCTGCGCGACCGGCTGCAGAAGGCGGGGCCGCGTCAGGCGGCCCGCTTCAGCTGGGACGCAACCGCTACCTCAACCGTAGCTAGCTACCAGCGAGCAATCTCGGAGCGGCGCGGGACGGGCGGGAGCGTGCGATGAGCGAACCGGACGAGCCCGGCACGCACGTCCTCGACTCGACAGACGCGGGCTCGCTCATCATCCGCGGCAGTGCCCTTCGAGTTGCCGGCTACGTCGCCGGCTCGGGGCTAGCGGTCGTCTCCGCCGCCGTTCTGACGCGGCACCTGGGTCCCGTCGACTTCGGCCGCTACTCAGTGGTGTTCGCCTTGCTGACCATCATCACTGGCGTCGCCGACGCCGGGACCTCTGCGCTCGGTGTGCGCGAGCACAGCGTCCGTGCGGGGGAGGCCGCCCACCGTTTCCTCCGCCACCTGCTCGGCATCCGACTGGTCATCGGCGCTGTAGGTGTCGTCGTGGCACTGGCGTTCGCCGTCGCGGCCGGTTACGACGACGCGATGGTCGCGGGCACCGCGCTCGGTGGCGTCGGCCTGCTGCTTGCCGTCATCTATACGACGCTGTCAATCCCGCTTCAGTCGTCGCTCAGGTTCGGCTGGGTCACCAATCTCGACCTGCTGCGCCAGGCCGTGTCCGTGATCGCGCTCGTTGCCCTCGCCGCCGCCGGGGCGGGAATCGTTCCGCTGCTCGCGGTGCCGATCCCAGTCGGCGTGCTGCTGATCGTCGCGACCACCGCGCTGGTCGGGCGACGTGAGAGCTGGAGCCCGAAGCTCGATCGTGTCGAGTGGACGAACATCCTTCGTCTAACAGTTCCGTTCGCGGCCGCCGCGATCGCCGGGACTCTCTATGCCCAGATCAGCCTGCTCGCGCTGTCGCTCGTCGCGACGGAGCGTGACGCAGGGCTGTTCGCGGCATCGTTCCGGATCTACTCAGTGCTGGCGGTGATTCCCGGGCTGCTCGTGGCGTCCGCTTTCCCGCTGCTCGCGCGAGCGTCGCGCGACGACCGTCATCGGCTCGCCTATGCGGTCACGCGGCTCTGGGAGGGCTGTTGGATCATCGGAGCTGGCTTGGCGCTCTTGGCGGGGGTCGCGGCGCCGCTGGCGCTCGACATCATCGCCGGCTCTGGGTACTTGGAGGCCGTCGGCGAGCTGCGGCTGATGTCTGTCGCGCTGCTGGCGACCTTCGTGATAGCGCTCGGCAGCTTCACGCTGCTCGCGCTCGAGCGCTACCGGTCGGTCGTCGGCGCGAACTTGGTTGGGCTGGTCCTGAGCGGCGGGCTCGCGGCTGCGCTCGGCAGCTCGCAGGGCGAGACGGCTGGGGCAATCGCCGTCGTCTGTGCCGATCTAACTCTGAGCGTGCTCTACGTCCTGGCGGTGTCGCGCGGCGAGGACGGCATTCGGCTCGGCGGGACGATCGTGCTAAAGGTCGCTTGCGCGACCGGCGCCGCGCTCGCCCCGCTCCTGTTGATATCGGGTCTTCCGGTCGTTGTGCAGACCGCGGTGGTTGGCGCTGTGTTCGCCGTAGTGATCATTGCGCTGCGCGCGATACCGGAGGAGCTTCTGGCGCTTGGGCGATCGCTCCTCGACCGTCGCCGGGACCCATCCGGCTAGGAGCTTCTCAGCGCTGCGGCGGGCGCGCGGCGGGGCGGCCGAGCCAGCGCTCGACACCAGCATGCATCGCGTCCGCCGACGCATCCCAGCTGTAGCGCGTGTTGGCGAGAGCGCGGGCCGCGGAGCCGATCTGCAGGGCAGTAGCGGGGTCGTCCAGCAGCTCGATCACGGCGTCGGCAAACGACTGTGGATCGTCGGCTACGCAGAGCTCAGCGCCGTCCCCGGCAGCGATTCCCTCGGCTCCGATCGAGGTGGCTACGACCGGACGACCGGCGGCCATCGCCTCGATCACCTTGAGCTTCGTCCCGCTTCCCGACAGCATCGGCGCGACGACGACCGCGGCGCGCGTCAGCCAGGGGTTGAGATCTTCCACGCGCCCTGGGACGTCGATGTCTGGGTGCGTCGCCAAAGCGCGGACGGCTGCGGGCGGGTTACGGCCGACGATCGCGAGCGTGGCGTCGGATCGGCGGGCGCGGACGCGGGGGAAGATCTCCTTGCCGAGCCACAGGGCTGCCTCGGCGTTCGGCTGATAGCTCAGTGTGCCGGTGAACAGCAGGTTGCCGGCGCGTGCTTCGTCCGAGGGAACCAACCCGAGCCGATCGACGTCGGCTCCGTTGGGGACCACCGCGCAGGGGACGTCCCAGCGCCGGACGATCTCGGCCGCGTCGTCGTCGGAGCAGGCAAAGGCTTGTGTCACGCGCCCGATTCCTCGATCAGTCTCGCGCCGTGCCAGCCGCGCGTCGCGCCGTGTTCGCAGCCGCGTCAGGCCCGTCGCCGCGCTTGCCCGCCGCGTCAGCAGCACGTCGGTCAGGTTTTGGAATACCAAGCCGATTGGCAGATCGCTCGGCAGGTCGCGTGCCCAGTCCAGTGCCCAGTCGTGCTCGATTAGGACGCCGTCCCAAGGCTCGTCGAGCGCGCGCTGGATCTCGCCACGTAGCTCGTGACGGTAGATACTCGCCTGCCAGGCCATCCACGAGCGGGTCAAGAGTCCCGCTCCGATGCGCGGGTCTGCGAGCGAGGCCACAACTGCCTCGCGCGCCCGCGATGCCGGGCGAACGACCGGCAGCAGGTCGACGCCGACTTCGCGCAGCTGAACCGCGCGCGGGATCTTCTCGGCAGGTGCGGGGGCGATGAAGCGAATCGCGATTCCGCGCTCGGCGAGTCCTCTGACGATCTGAAACAGCCGGACCTCGCCCCCATTGCCCTCAGGGTCCGGTAGCTCGGGCGAGAGCCAGAGCAGGCGGCAGTTGGTCACGACGATTCCCGGCGGCCTTGGTGAGCCGTTAGCTAGCCCGCCTGCTTCTGTGGCACACCGCTCGCGAGCAACTCGAGGTCCGCGTCCACCATCAGCCGCACCAGCTCCTCGAAGCTGGTCCGTGGCTCCCAGCCGAGCTTCTCCTTCGCCTTCGCCGGGTTGCCGATCAGATGCTCGACCTCGGCGGGACGCAGGAACTTCGGATCGATCCGGACATAGTCGGTGGGATCGAGGCCGACCTGATCGAACGCGACATCCACCAGCTCGCGGACGCTGTGCGTCTCGTTGGTCGCGATCACGTAGTCCTCGGGCGCGTCTTGCTGCAGCATCAGCCACATCGCCTCGACGTAGTCCTTGGCGTAGCCCCAGTCGCGGCGTGCGTCGAGATTGCCGAGCGCCAGCTCACTCTGCAGGCCGAGCTTGATCGCCGCGGCCGCGTGGGTCACCTTGCGCGTCACGAACTCCAGTCCGCGGCGTGGCGACTCGTGGTTGAAGAGGATCCCCGAGCAGGCGAAGAGGTCGTAGCTCTCGCGGTAGTTCACCGTGATGAAGTGGCCGTAGACCTTCGCGACGCCGTACGGACTGCGCGGGTAGAAGGGCGTCGTCTCGACCTGCGGTACTTCGAGCACCTGTCCGAACATCTCCGAGGAGGAGGCTTGGTAGAAGCGGGCCTCGGGGCAGACCTCGCGCATCGCCTCGAGCATCCGGGTCGCGCCGATGCCGCTGAACTCTGAGGTCAGGACTGGCTGGGTCCATGACGCGGCGACGAACGACATCGCGGCCAGGTTGTAGATCTCGTTTGGCTCGCAGGCGCGCATCACGTCGACCAAAGAGCGCTGGTCTAGTAGGTCGCCGGTGTGCAGGGTCAGGTTGTCGCGGCAGCCCTGGAGCCGCTGAAAGGTCTCGGTCGACGACCGACGGACCATCCCGTGGACCTCGTAGCCCTTCTCCAGCAGCAGCTCGGCGAGGTAGGAGCCGTCCTGGCCGGTGATTCCTGTGATGAGTGCCCGCTTTGATGACATGGGAGGGGAACCTACAGGCCACGCACTAGAACGTCGGGACGACTAGGGTGGCGGCGTGGGGCGACCGGGGACGAGGGATCGGTTGGGTGGCCTTAGCCACCGTCCGGCGCAGGAGGCGGGTGAGTCCGTAGACCTCGTGGTCAACAGCTACGAGCGCACCTACCGCGACCTTCTCGTGCCAGGTGTGTTCCGGCGGATCTGTGAGGACAACCCCTATCCGTTCGCGCGCCGCGTCGCCCTCGTCAACAACGTCCTTGACCGGGAGGACGTCTGTAGCCGCGCCCAGCAGCTGATCGCGGCGGGCGAGCTGGATGCCCTCGAGTTCGTCGCCGATCACGTCGAGGCAGGCCTAGCGGCAGCCGGTCTCGCGCGGACGGATCTCGGCGACATCCCCTACTTCACCGATTGGGCGCTGGCCGCGGTCGCGCTGCCGGGAGCCGATTGGATGATGCACTGGGATGCCGAGATTCGGATGCGCGAGCCGTGCGACTGGATCACTCCATCGATCGAGCTGATGCAGCACCACGCGAGGGTGTTCGTCGCCAACCCGAGTTGGGGCGACGAGGCCGATCTCGATCGTCATACATGCGAATGTGTGGGTCCCTTCGCCCTCGGACACGGCTTCAGCGACCAGGTGTTCCTCGCTCGCCGCAGCGACCTGGCGCGGCCCATCTACCGGGATCGCACGATGGCGAGGCTGCGTTTCCCGCTTGCCCACCTCGGCGACATCTTCGAGGCGCGTATTGACTCGCACATTCGCCGTCGGGGTCTGCTGCGCGCTACGTACCGTCCCGCGACCTATACCCACGGGGTGGCTATCGGCGCCGCGTACCCTCGACGCAGCTTGGGTCAGACCGTGCGCTTCGCGCGCAACCGGGCGATTGCGATCACTCTGCCCAAGATCCCGCGCGCGCTGCGTCCGAAGACGCTGAAGCTCCTCTAGCCTGGGCGTCCGCATCGGGCTCGGGCTCGCTACTGCCCTCCAGCTGCCGATTCACCCTCGCCTGGCTCGCCGCCAGCGACTGGACCGCCCGGTCGAGCGTGTGGATCGCGGTCAGCATCTCGTTGTCGACTCGCTGCTGGTGGGCCGAGTAGGGCTTGATGACGCGCAGCAGGGCGCGTCGGGCGGCGCTCTTGACGCCGGCGATGCGCGACGGCGGCGGTGGCTGGACGGGCCCGTCGTGGATCGCGCTGGCGAGCCAGTCGGTGTTGGCGATCCGGCGCTGGCGGGCAGGCGGCCCGGCGAAAGACTGGATCCGCTTCAGGCGGCGCGCCAGCTCGGCGCCGGCGATCTCGGGCGACCGCGTCGCGCGGATTGAGCGTTGGCCGAGCGCTCCTACCGCGCGGGCGCGCTCGGGATGTTCGAAGACCTCGCGCATCAGGCTGGCCGCGTGGCCGAGGTCGGGCTCGGCCCACTCGCCGTCGGCGGGGTAGGGGTCGTTGCCGGGTCCGATTGGCACCAGCTCGTAGTCGACGAGGTAGGAGTTGTCGGCGTCCATGAAGTCGAGGTTGCCCGAGAATCCGGTCGCGATCGTCGGCTTGCCGAGCCACATCGCCTCTGCCGGTGTGATTCCGAAGCCCTCGGCGCGGTGCAGCGACACGTAGCAGTCGCACGCCGCCATCAGCGCGTCCTTGTCGGCCCGCGGCAGCACCTGCTCCATCAGGTGGACGTCGGGATGGGCCGCGGCGGCCGCGGCGACGCGGGCGCGCGCCTCGGGGTGGGCGTTACCGTTGAGCGTCTTGAGTACCAGCGCGGCGCCTTCGCCCGGCTCGAAGGCGCGCGTGAACGCCTCGACCAGGCCGAGCGGGTTCTTGCGCTCGACCACGCTGTCGAAGTCGAAGGCGAACAGGAAGACGAAGCCGTCGGGTAGCCCGAGTTCCGCACGCGAGCGCTGAGGCGGATCGGGCAGCTCGATCGGTAGCGGGACGGTCAGCACCGGCACAGGCGACACGGGCTGGATCGCGCGGTGCACGTGCTCGGACAGCACCCAGACCTCGTCGACGTATTCGAAGGCGTCGAGGAAGCGCTGCGGGAAGGGGGTCACCTCCCAGGCCCAGAGCCCGATCGTGTAGCGGCTCTGGAAGAGCTCTTGGCCGGCTTGGCGCGCGAACGCGGGCAAGACGTCGGCATTGACCGAGATCAGGTTGATCGGGTGCGGCGCGTGCCGCGCGTCGGAGTTCGGCGGCGGGCCGAGCTGTGCGGAGCGTGCGGCGGTTAGGCCGATCGTCTCGACCGGGACGCCGGCGGCCGTCAGGCCGTCGAGGATCAGCCGGGCGTGCTCGCCGACTCCCAGGACCGAGTTGAAGTAGCCGGCCATGTTGACCCCCGCGTACAGTGGCGCCGCGCTCTCGTCGCCGGCCGCTCCAGGCAGCAGCCGGTCGGGAATCTGGCCGCGACCGTAGACCTCGGCCCAGGCGACGAGCCGCCCGCCGTCGGCGCCCTCGAGGTCTGCGAAGTCGCGGGTCAGGTCGTCGCGCGAATCGCGGAACGCGGTCAGGTAGCGCGTCACGCCCTGGGCGCCGCCCTCGTCGGCTGGGCCGTTGAGCCAGTCGACGAGCTCCGCCGCGCCACGCTCTGAGAACGGAGGCTCGGTCAGCTCGCCCTGCTCGACCCCGGCGCGGTAGCCGGCGCGTACAGGCGCGTCGACCTTCAGGCCGTTCGGCAGCTCGCCCCACGAGTAGGGCCAGTCCTTGACCTTGCGGTACCCGTTGTCCACCAGCTCGTCGCCGTACGCGTCACAGATCTGCTTCAGAGCGCTGCCGGACAGCATCTCGACGCGGTTCTGATGTTTGCTCAGGCGGTCGCGGTGATCGGGGTCGTAGCCAGAGAAGTGGAAGAAGCGCAGCGGCTCGCCGTTCACGCTCCAGCCGTTGCGCCCCTGCTTGAGCTCGCGCGTCGACAGGTTCCAGTAGGCGATGTTGTAGCCGGGGTCGCGCAGGACGTGGAAGCTGTCGACGAGGCCGGGCGAGAAATCCATCCAACGCTGGTCGACGAACAGCCCGGCCTTGGGGTCGACGATGCAGTCGGTAGCGAGCCGCTCGCCCCACCAGTCGAGCAGCCGCCGCGACCCCTCGCCGCGGCTGAGGCCCAGGAAGCCGAGATTGAACGAGCCCGACATCAGGATCTCGGTCTCGCTCGGGCGGCGACCGTCGCGCGGCATCGGCTCAGTCAGGTGAGGGGTTACGACCATCGTGTTCGCTTCGAGCAGCCGGTCGATCTCCGAGAGGTCGCCATGGACACGGATGTCGGGGTCCATGTAGGCGACCCGCTCCAGTCCTTGCCGCTCCATCAGGTGTGCGAGGAAGAATGGCTTGACGGCGGTCGAGAACTCGAGCACGGAGTAGAGGCAGACCATCTGGTCGATCGTCGGGATGTCGATCTCCCCGAGCGTGACGAGCTCGAACGGCTCGTCAGCGGCGTCGACCCAGCCGTCGGAGTCGTCGATCACCAGCACCCAAGTGCGCGCGTCCGGATGGTGCTCGGCATACGACCGTGCCAGCGTGCGAGCGTGCGCTAGGTAGTTCTTGGCGACGATCGTGCAGATGTCCATGGCCGACGAACGCTACCTACTGAGTGTGGATTGTGGGGCGCCGCGGGCCGAGTGTGTACCGGTCGATGAAACGCCCGCACGCCTCGCGCAGCGGGACCAGGATCGGCGGGGCTTCGAGGTCGACGGCGGCGACGGCAATCAACTCGGTGACGTGCGTCGTCGCGGGCAGCGGCGCGTCGTCAACCTTCAGCCTCAGGATGCGCTCGCCGGCTCGGCGCTGGGTGACTTCGCCGATGCGGTACCACGGCCCCGGCCGGTCAAGAGTCGCGCGCAGCTTGGCGGGACGGTCGAGGCCCTCGATCTCGACGTCCTGCTCGGCGGCGTACTGCAGCGACAGCTCCCAGCGTCCGCGCGGCAGCCGGATCGCGATCCGGCGCGTGTCGCCGGGCTGCGCGTAGCGTTCGCCATCAATCGCTGTCGCGACGATCGGCGGCGCGATCACCGTCGCCCAGCCGGTCTGGCGGCTGAGCGTGCGCCCCGCCGGCGTCCTGCAGTCGAGCGAGGCCGCGCTCCGCGCCCCCTCGGCCAGGATCCGGTGAGGCCTCGTCCGTCCGCGCCGCTCGTACAGCACGAACGATCGCGTCGCCGCGACCGGCTTGAAGTTCGGTGGCGGCGTGCTCTGGTTGCGCGATCGCGTCACGATCGCGTAGTCGACCTGGTCGAGGTCACGGGCTGGGACGGAGTCGAAATCGAACGGGTCACCGTAGGCCCATGCCTTCTCGGGAACCGCATTGAACGTCGGGCCGGAGCCGGCGAGGTGGGCGCCTTGGACGGGCAGCGCGACGGGGGAGCCGTGCAATCGCCAGGCGGAGAAGTCGTCGAATCCGAGGAACAGCGTCGGCTCGCCATGCGTGCGCTGCGCGAGCTCCGCCAGCTCCTCGGTGTGCGCCTTTGTGCCGACCTCGCCGCCGTGCAGGACCTTGTACCCCGAGTAGAGCGCGACGGCGCAGAACAGGGCGGCGACGCTCGCCTTCGCGATTCTCACTGCCGGCAACCGAACTGCGGTCGGCCACGGCTCGAGCAACGCCCGGACCGCCAGCAGCATCGCGAGCGGCGCCACGACGGCGTAGCCCTTGCTGGTCAGGTACGGCGACTCCTCGTAGCGCAGATAGACCGCGATCAGGCCGGCGGCCCCGGCGGCGGCCGGAACCAACAGGTCGCGACGCAGCAGCCACCAGAGCGCGCCGAAGGCGGTTGCGGCGACGCCGAGTCCGACCAGTGCGCCGAAGCGGTATTGCTGGGCGAGCGGAAAGCGGAAGTCCTCGGCGGGGAACAGGCCGAAGACCTCGTACGGCGACAACGGCCCGGCGAGGTGGGCAAGCGAGTTGCTCGCAATCACACCGGTGCCTGACGGCGACGAGCCGAACAGGTCGAGCGCGTCGAGCAGCCGTCCGATGTCCGGAAGCGTGAGCAGCGCCCCTGTGAGGGCGGCGCCGAGAACCAGCGCGAGCGGGCCGCTGCGCGGCGACAGCGCGGCGCGCACCTGGCCGGCGATCTCGCGCGGCGGCGTCTGCAGCAGGGCGGAGCCGAGCTCCAGGACCGCCCAGATCCCAACCGCGAGGAACAGCCAAGCAAGACCGCTGTAGCTGTACGCGAAGATTGTGCCGGCGACGAGCGCACCGAGTTGGACCCCGGTGGCTAGCGTGACCTTGTCCCAGTCGCGCCGCGCCGCGCGTAGCAGCGCGACTGACGCGAGCAGGAAGAGGATCAGCGCCGTCTCCTTGAAGCTCGCCTGGACGTAGAAGGCCGACAGCAGGAAGCAGGTCGCTACGACCGTCGCGCCGAGCGCACGCCGCCAGCGCGCCAGTCCGTCGAGCAGCGGCAGCACGGCCCACGCGATCAGCAGTTGGATCGCGATCAGCAGCCCGTTGAAGGCCGGCTCGATGCTGAAGCCGGTCCCGCTGGAGACCACCGCGACAAGCGAGTGCGGACCGGCTGGATAGCCGGGGGTCATCACCGAACCGTGGATCGAGGGATCCTTCAGCGTCTCGGCCCACGCGAGGTGGGCGCTCATGTCGTTGAGGAAGCTCATCCCGAGCACGCCAAAGCGGCCGCTGGACAGGAACGGGAGGAGCGCAAAGCCCAGTACCGCGACCGTCGCCACCGCCGCGTCGGGGTCCGGTCGGCGCAGTCCGCCGCGCAGCAGGACGACGACCGCGGCGGCGACCAGCGCCGTGCAGATCACGGCGCCGGTAACTCCGTGCCCGGGCAGTTTCACCGTCAGGGTCGCGGCGACCAGCAGCAGCCCGAACCCGACAGCGGGCGACCAGCCGCGCCAGCGGTCGCGACCGAGCGTCCGCGCGACGGCCTCTCCGATGAAGAGCGATGCGCCGCAGATCAGTCCCGCGGCTGCGAGCGTGGCGAGCACGCGGCAGGAGTCTAGGGGCCGGCTCGGTCCGCTTGCGCGCTCCAGGTTGCGCGTACCGCGGCGAGGGTGCGCCCGGTACCGTTCCCGCCATGCCGCCGGCTGTCCCCGACTCCACGGCGCTCGTTGTCGACGGTGTCTCGAAGACGTTTCGCGTCCCACGCGACCGCGTCGTGACGCTCAAGGAGCGCGCGCTGCACCCGTTCAGGGGAACGCGCTACGACACCTTCGAGGCGCTGCGCGACGTTTCGTTCGAGGTCGAACGCGGCGAGTGGTTCGGGATCGTCGGACGCAACGGGAGCGGCAAGAGCACCCTGCTGAAGTGCATCGCGGGCATCTACGGAACCGATACCGGCCGGATCGCATTGCGCGGCAAGCTGTCGCCGTTCATCGAGCTGGGCGTCGGCTTCAACCCCAACCTGCGCGCCCGCGACAACGTGACGATCAACGCGATCATGCTCGGCCTGACGCCAGACGAGGCGCGTGCCCGCTTCGAGCAGGTCATCGAGTTCGCCGAGCTCGGCGAGTTCGTCGAGCTGAAGCTGAAGAACTACTCGTCGGGGATGCACGTGCGGCTGGCGTTCGCCGTGATGGTCCAGGTCGAGGCAGACGTGCTGCTGATCGACGAGGTGCTCGCTGTCGGCGACGCCGCCTTCCAGCAGAAATGCTATGACACGTTGCAGGCCAAGCGCGACGAGGGGCGCACGCTGTTGTTCGTCACCCACGACATGCACACTGTCGAGCGCACCTGCGACCGCGCGCTGCTGCTCGAGCGCGGCGGGATCGTCGAGATTGGCGACCCGACCTCAGTGGCGCGCGAGTACAACCGGATCAACTTCGACCGCGCGGCGACCGCTCCCGATGGCGCCGGCGACGCTCGTCCCGCCGGCGGCGACGGGGAGGCCGCGATCCTCGACGCCTGGTTCGAGAACGAGAGCGGCGAGCGGTCCGCGACCCTGTTCCAGGGGCGAGCCTGTTCCTTCCACTCCGTCGTAGAGATCCGCGCCGACGTCGTCGACCCGGTGTTGGGATTCGTCCTGATGAATGACCACCACCAGCGCGTTTTCGCGACGACCACGACCTGGCAGCAGAAGCAGACGGGCAGCTTCAAGGCTGGCGAGCGGGTCGAGCTGTCGGTGACGTTCGACAACTGGTTCACGGGCGGCAAGTACCTAGCGTCCCCGTTCATCTCGCACCAGGGCTTCGGGGCAGAGGTGATGGACGAGCGCCATGACCTCGTCGCGGTTGCGATCATCGGCTCGCACGAGGGCGGTGGCGTGGTCGATCTTCCGCACGACGTGGCGGTACGCCGCCTCGACTCGCCGGCCCCGGCGCCCGCCGGACGCGGAGCCGACTCGTGAGCGCCGAGCCGGCCGTCGAGCAGCCCGTCGCCCGGGCGTACGAGGTGACCGGCCCGTCGGCCTTCGCCGGCGACTTCAGGCGCTTCCTGAGTCTGACGCGGATCCTTGCCCAGACCGAGTGGAAGCTGCGCTTCTTCGACTCCGCGCTCGGCTACCTATGGACGCTGATGCGCCCGGCGCTGTTCTTCGGCGTGCTCTACGTCGTGTTCAGCCTGATCGTCGACGTCGGGGAGAACGTCGCCCACTACCCGGCTCTGCTGCTGACTGGGATGGTGATCTTCTTCTATTTCCAAGAGGCGACAAGCGCTGCCGTCACCGCGGTGGTCGACAACGAGAACCTGGTTCGCAAGATCCAGTTCCCGCGGATGGCGATTCCGATGTCGGTGGTGCTGACCGCAACCTTCGCGCTCTGCCTCAACCTGATCGTGCTCTTGGGCCTGGTACTGCTCAACCGCGTCACGCCGCGCCTCTCTTGGATCGAGTTGCCTGTCGTGCTCGTCGTGGTTGCGATCTTCTCGATCGGTGTCGCCACGATCCTGTCGGCGCTCTACGTGCGCGCACGCGACCTCAAGCCGATCTGGGACGTAACGACCCAGGCGCTCTTCTACATGACGCCGGTCCTCTACCCGATCCAGCTGGTGATCGAGCGCAGCAGCGAGTCCGTTGCTCGGCTGCTGCTCTTCAACCCGCTCGCGACGCTGATTCAGGAGGCGCGCCACGCGATTATCGGTCCGTCTCAACCCAGTGCGGCCGACGCGATCGGCGGCGCCGTGTGGTTGCTGATCCCGTTGGGGATCGTCGCCGTCACGTTTGTCGTCGGAATCTGGCTGTTCAGCCGGATGGCTCCGCTGATCGCCGAGGAGCTCTGAGGGCACGGAATAGTCGCTTGTCCTTGCCATGATGGCGTGCATCTGGTGGGGGTAGTTCGGTCTTGCGTAGCCCGATGCGTAGTGGATCTGGTCTGGCAAAGCTCGGGGACCTCTCAATCGGTGGTCCCTCGAGGGCTTCGGCGAAGACCTCCATTCGTGCCTCGCACTCGAACCAGCGAACGAGTTCGTGCACGACATCGACCTCCAAGACGTAGCGGCCCGGGGTCTCGGGAACGGCGACGGCAAGCATGACCACAGTCCGTTCGCCGGGCAGCACCGTCTCCTCGAATGGCGTCCGCAATCCTTCGGGATCGATCACCGTCTCGCCATCGGCGGCTAGCCAGCGATAGGCGAGGCGGATCAGCGGCTGGCCGTGATGTGCCGGGGGCCAGTGCTCTGAGCCTCGATTGTGCACGTGGACTTCGATGTGGGCGATCATGCCGGCCGCGACGGCTTGCCGGGCGGTGGAGATCTCGATCTCGGCGCGATAGGCGTCGGGCAGTACCTCGCGAGCCGCGAGCAGCCGATTGGCATCGGTTGGCGGGATTGCCGTGGCGGTGGCGTGGCTCCGCGCGGTTACCGGCGCCGGAACGGCGACCCGCTCGATGTTCGCGCGGTCGCCGAGCGGGACCGGGGCGGTCTCGACACCGGTCCACAGCTCCGGCAGCGAGACGTCGTTCACGCTGAAGCCCTCGGTCATGATTCCTGGCGTCGCGCGCTCGCGCTCGCGTGCCGTGGAGAGGCGCGCCTCGCGGCGGAGGCCGGGGCGCCGGCGGCGGGCGCCTCGGTGTCGGGGACTGCGAAGTGGAGGGGGTAGAGAGGAACTTCGGGAAGTCGCCGCCGTTCGCCGAGAACCTCGATGTTCGTGTGGCTCGTGCCCGGGAATGTCCAGATTCCCGGAATGTTTCGCGTGAGGCGAGCTTGATACTCAGGATGCCATGGGTGACTGGTGATGAACCGATCCCTGGTCGGGAACAGATGCCTGATCGGAACGAGGACTAGCGACCGTCGCCTGTCGGCCGCGATCTCGGGAAGCGCTTCGAGCAGTGCCGGACTTGGAACCTCATCATCGGAGATACGCAAGATCCAGTCCCCCGTGCAGCGGTGGTGCAGCCAGGCCGCGTATTGCTCCACCGTGGTCTTGAACTCGTACGTGTACGCCTGGTCTACGAGATCGCCGCAGGATCCGAAGATCCGATCGGCGGTTCGGGCGTCCACGCCAAAAACGATCTCGTCGACGACCGGTCTGACCAGTTCAAGCAGCGCTCGCAGGCTCGATTCGTCGCGGCTGGCCGTGATGAGCAGGGAAATCGTGGCCATGGCGCGCCGAGATTTTGCCATCTCGGGGCGGATGCCGCACCGTCCACTCAGCCGTACTGCTCAGTTCACGTCGCGCCCACGCCCCAGCGACCGCTTCCGTCGCAATGGCAGCAGGTACCAAAGCAGCGCGAACGCAAGCGCCAGCGCTGTCGTGGCGACGATCATCGTCGCCGTCCCGAAGACGAAGTCGGTCAGCAGCGCCACGACTCCGGTCATCGCGAACGCAACCAGCGTCAGCCCGGCGATCGTCAGCCGATTCGCGACGGTGACGAGATGCTCCTTGTCGCCGTGGCGGAACTCCAGCCGGTGATTCATCGAGGGCGCGATCAGCAGCGCAGAGGCGAACGCGGTGCAGATCAGCGTGGCGAGGTAGAGGTCGCGCTGGAACGCCGTCGCGTCGCTGAAGCGATCGTTGAACGGCACGATCAGCAGGAAGGCGAACAGCACCTGAACGCCGGGCAGCGCGACCCGCAGCTCGCCGAGCAGCTCGGTGAGGTTGCGGTCCGCGCGCTCCTCCGGGGTCTCGTCCCGGCCCGGGTCGGGGGCTGGCTCCGCCATGGAGCCAGCCTACCCCCGGTGTCGCGCGTCTACTCAGTCGTCCTCGGGGTGGTCGCGGCCCCGCCCGCTGCCACCGTCATCGCCACCGTTGTCGTCACGGTCGTCGCCGTGCTCGCCACCGCCGCCCGACTTCTCGACCTCGATCGCCAGCCAGGCACCATCGACCTTGCGGCGCGTCTTGACCTCGATCGCCCGCTGTCCGACACTCAGGCCGGCGAGGCCATTGACGCGCTCGAAGCGGGTGTTGCGCGTGACCTTGATCTTCTTCGTCCCGCGCTCGCTGTCGTGCAGCTTGAACGTCCGCGCGTCGCGGTTGATCGAGACGACGCGGCCCTCGAACTCGCGCAGTGGCTTCTTCGCGGGGGTCACGGCGCCGGCGAGCGCGGTCAGTCCGGCGGTCGAGAGGGCTGCCAGGACGAGTACTGCCGCAATGCGTTTCATGGATCGCCTTTCAGTTCGTGGGCTCTTGCTGCCACCTTGCCCCGCGGTCGCCCAGCGCCCAACAAGCGGCGGGTTAGGAGTTGGTAAGGCCTCAGTGCCCGAAGCGCACGTCGGGCAGCCAACGGCCGGCCCACCGCGGCAGCCACCAGGCTGTGCGCCCGAGTAGCCGCAGCAGCACCGGAACGAGCAGCAACCGCACCAGTGCCGCGTCGAGCAGCACCGCGACGCCGAGGATCACGCCCATCTCCTTCGGCGGCAACGGTCCGGAGAGCGCAAACGTGAAGAACACCGCGACCATTACGGCGGCCGCCGCGAAGATCACGCGGCCTGAGTGGGCGACGCCGCCGACCATCGCCTCGCGCGGGTCGTGGGAGCGATCCCAGTGCTCCTTCGCCGACGAGAGCAGGAAGACCGTGTAGTCCATCGAGATCGCGAAGATCATCGCGAAGAAGAAGACCGGCCCCCAGGCGTCGAGGAACCCCTGCGACTCGAAGCCCAGCAGCCCGGACAGCTGGCCGTCCTGGAAGATCAGCTTCGCGACGCCGAACGCGGCGCCGGTGCCGAGCAAGCTGGTCAGCACCCCGACGGCCGCGATCACCGGTGCCTGCAGTGCCACCA
>CBFGZN010000019.1:0-19320 GCA_965653255.1 uncultured Solirubrobacterales bacterium
CCTGATACTCGGTCAGCGTCGTGTAGTCGACGCGTGGAGCCTCGCCGCGGTCGAACTCGGCGAAGTCCGGCTCGGCCAGCGCGCGCGTTAGCTCGCGCGCCCGGTCGGGCCGGAAGTTGAAGAAGACGACGGCGTCGCCGTCGCGGATCCCGCCCTCGTCGCCGACCAGCGTCGGCCGGACGAACTCGTCGGTCTCGCCGCGCTCGTAGGCGGCGCGGATGGCGTCGACGGCGCTGGTCGCATGCGGCGTCTGCAGGACGACGTCGGTGAAGTCGTCGGGGTCGCTGCCGAGCGGCGCGGGCGTGCCGTGGACGATCGCGTCGTAGGCGAGCTTGACGCGCGGCCAGCGCCGGTCGCGATCCATCGCGTAGTAGCGGCCGCTGACCGTCGCGACGCGGCCGCCGCTCTCGGCGAGCCAGCCCTCGACTGTCGCCAGGTAGCCGGCGCCGGACTCCGGCAGCGTGTCGCGGCCGTCGGTGAAGGCGTGCAGCACGATGTCCGGCACGCTGTGATCGGCTGCCAGCTCGATCAGTGCGCGCAGATGGTCCATGCTGGCGTGGACGCCGCCGTCGGAGACGAGGCCGAGCAGGTGCAGCCGGCCCGACTCACGCGCCGCCGAGCAAGCATCGCGCAGCGCCGGATTCTCAGCGAGCTCACCGTCGGCGACCGCGTCGTCGATCCGCGTCAGGTCCTGGCGCACGATCTTGCCGGCGCCGAGGTTGAGGTGGCCGACCTCGGAGTTGCCCATCTGGCCGTCCGGAAGGCCAACGGCCCGCCCGCAAGCGGTCAGCTGCGTGTGGGCGTGCTTGGCCCACAGCTCGTCGAAGACCGGGGTGTCGGCCAGCGAGACCGCGTTGCCCGGCCCGTCCGGCGCCAGCCCCCAGCCGTCGAGGATCACCAGACAGACGGAGGGGACCTGGCCGCCCATCATTCGGCTGCGGCGACTATCCGTGCGAAGGAGTCGGGATCGAGGCTCGCGCCGCCGACCAGCGCACCATCGATGTCGGCCTGTTCGAGTATCTCGCCGGCGTTCTCAGGCTTGACGCTGCCGCCGTAGAGGACGCGGACGCGCTCGGCAGCGTCGGCCGAGCGGTCCCCCACCAGCGCCCGGACGAACGAGGTCGCCTCCTGGGCCTGGTCCGGCGTCGCGACCTTGCCGGTGCCGATCGCCCAGATCGGCTCGTAGGCGATCACGACGTCAGCGAGCCGGTCGTCGGCGACCTGCTCGAGCGCCTCCTGGACCTGGTGGCGCAGCTTGCGCTCCATGTCGCCGGCCTCGCGCTCCTCCTCGGTCTCGCCGACGCAGAGGATCGGCTGCAGACCGGCCTCGAGTGCAGCCGGGACCTTCTCGGACAGCGCACGGTCGGTCTCGCCGAACAGCTCGCGCCGCTCGGAGTGGCCGAGCACGACGGCGTCAACGCCGAGCTCGAGCAGCATCGGCGCGGAGACCTCGCCGGTGTAGGCGCCGCTCTCGGCCTGGTGCATGTTCTGGGCCGCGACGATCACGCCGGAGCCCTGCAGTGCGGTCGCGACGGTCTCGAGCGAGGTGTACGGCACGCAAAGGCCGACGTCGGGACGGCGCCGACCCGCGTCGGGAAGCAGCGCCAGCAGCCGCTCGCAGTAGTCGGCCGCCTGGGCGCGCGTCCCCCACAGCTTCCAGTTGCCCGCGATATAGGGGGTTCTCTCAGACGGCATCGAGGGCCTCCACTCCGGGAAGGGGCTTGCCCTCCAACAGCTCGAGGGCGGCGCCGCCGCCCGTTGACATGTGTGTGACCGCGTCGGCGAGGCCGAACGAGGCGATCGCGGCGGCGGAGTCGCCACCGCCGATCACGGTCGTGCCAGGCGCGGCGGCGACGGCCTCCGCGACGGCACGCGTGCCACCCGAGAACGGCTCCAGCTCGAACGCGCCCATCGGGCCGTTCCAGAAGACGGTGCCGGCAGCCGCGACCTCGCGGGCGTAGGCGGCGGCGGTCTCGGGCCCGACGTCGAGCCCCATCCAGCCGTCTGGCACGTCGACGCCGTCGAGCTCGCAGCGGTCAGCGTCGGCGGCGAAGCGGTCGCCGAGCACGAGGTCGACCGGCAGCAGCAGGCGACAGCTCGATCCCTCGGTCTTCTCGAGCGCCTTGCGCGCCAGCTCGACGCCCTCCTCCTCGACCAGCGAGTCGCCGGTCGGGATGCCCTGGGCGCGGAAGAAGCTGAAGCACATCGCCCCGCCGATCAGGACGCTGTCGGCGGTGTCGAGGAAGCGGTCGATCAGCGCGACCTTGTCGGTGACCTTCGCCCCACCGAGCACGACGCAGAGCGGCCGGTCGGGGTCCTCGACGATCCCGTCGAGCGTGTTCACCTCGCGCTCGAGCAGGAGGCCGGCGACGGCCGGCAGGTGCTCGGCGACGCCGGCGGTCGTCGCGTGGGCGCGGTGGGCCGCGCCAAACGCGTCGTTTACGTAGACGTCGGCGTAGGAGGCGAGCTCGCGCGCCAGCTCCGCGTCGTTGGCCTTCTCCCCCGCCTCCCAGCGCGTGTTCTCGAGCACCAGGATCGCGCCCGGCTCGAGCGCGTCGACCGCCGCGCGGACCTCGTCGCCGACGACCGCGCCCGCCTGCGCGACCGGCGCGTCGACCAGCTCGCGCAGCCGGTCCGACGCCGGCTTCAGCGACGTCGCCGGCTCGCGGTCCTTCGGCCGGCCGAGGTGCGAGCAGAGGATCAGCCGCGCGCCGACGTCGAGCAGCAGCTCGATCGTCGGCAGCGCGGCGCGGATCCGGGCGTCGTCGGTGACCCGCCCGTCCTCGAGCGGGACGTTGAAGTCCACGCGGACGAGCACGCGCTCGCCGCCCTGGAGATCCAGGTCGCGGACGGTCTTGCGGTTCAGCACTACGCGGCGGCTGGAGCGCCTACGAGAACCCGCTCCGTGAGATCCACGACGCGGTTCGAGTAGCCCCACTCGTTGTCGTACCAGGAGATGACCTTGACCAGCCGGCCGTCGATCACCATCGTCAGCTTCGAGTCGAAGATCGACGAGTAGGCCGAGCGGACGATGTCGGTCGAGACGATCGGGTCCTCGGTGTACTGGAGGATCCCCTCGAGCGCACCGCTGTCGGCCTTCGCCGCGATCGCCGCGTTGATCTCCTCGATCGAGGTGTCGCGCAACGCCTGGAACGTCAGGTCGACTACCGAGCCGGTCGGCACGGGAGCGCGCACGGCGATGCCGTTGAGCTTGCCGTTGAGGTCTGGAATGACGAGGCCGATCGCCTTGGCGGCTCCGGTCGACGTCGGGATCAGGTTGATCGCGGCGGCGCGCGAACGGCGCGGATCGCTGTGCGGCGCGTCGAGCAGGCGCTGGTCGCCGGTGTATGCGTGGATCGTCGTCATCACGCCCGACTCGATGCCGATCTCGTCGTGCAGCACGCTCGCGAACGGCGCGAGGCAGTTCGTCGTGCAGGAGGCGTTCGAGATCACGTCGTGCGACGCCGGGTCGTAGGCGTCGTCGTTGACGCCCAGGACGAGCGTCACGTCCGGCTCGGTCGCCGGCGCCGAGATGATCACCTTGCGGGCGCCGCCGGCGAGGTGCTTGGCGGCGTCGTCGCGCTTGGTGAAGAAGCCGGTCGACTCGATCACGACCTCGGCGCCGACGTCGCCCCACGGGATGTCGGCGGGATCGCGCTCGGCGAAGACGCGCAGCTCCTTGCCGTCGACGATCAGGCCCGTCTCGGTCGCCTCGACGGTGCCCGGGAACGGCCCCAGGATCGAGTCGTACTTGAGCAGGTTGGCGAGCGTCTTGGTGTCGGTGATGTCGTTGACACCGACCCAGTCGATGTCCGCGCCACGCTCGTGCGCCGCTCGGAAGACGTTGCGGCCGATGCGGCCGAAGCCGTTGATTCCGGCCTTCAAGGCCATTCCAGGGGTCCTTTCCGTCGGAGAAGCAGAACCTTGGAATCTATCGGTCAGGGCCGGCGCGGAGGCTTGCCGGCGTCGCGGTGGACGACATCCACGAGGAAGTCGTCGCGGGCGCCGTACTCGCGCGCCAGCCGCTCGGCGATCACCACCGAGCGGTGACGACCGCCCGTGCAGCCGATCCCGACCGCCAGATGGGCCTTGCCCTCGTTCTCGTACTGCGGCAGCAGGTAGTCGAGCAACGGGGTGAGATGGCCGAAGAAGTCCTCGATCCCGTCGGAGGCCTCGACGTACTCGCGCACCGGCGCGTCGAGACCGGTCAGGTCGCGCAGGTCGGCCTCGTAGTGCGGGTTCGGCAGGAAGCGGACGTCGAACAGCAGGTCGGCGTCGCGCGGCGTGCCGTGCTTGAAGCCGTAGCTGATGAAGGTCACGGCGAGCTTGCCGATCTTGCCGCGCGGCAGCATCTTGTCGGCGACGACCTTGCGCAGCCGAGCCGCGCTCAGCTCGCTGGTGTCGATGCAGACGTCGGCGCGGTCGCGCAGCGGACGCAGCAGGTCCCACTCGGCGCCGATCGCGCTCGACACCGAGCCCCCAGACGCGCCCTCGGACAGCGGATGGCGGCGGCGGGTCTCCTTGTAGCGGTTGACGAGCACGTCCTCGCTCGCCTCGAGGTAGAGCAACCGGTGGGCGATCCCTCGCTCGTCGAGCTCGTCGAGCACCTTCAGCAGACCGTCGAAGTAGGCGCCGCCGCGCACGTCGGACACGACCGCCGCCCGCTCGACCTTCGACCCCTCGTGCTCGAACAGCGCCGCCAGCCCGGCGATCATCTCGGGCGGCAGGAAGTCCAGCAGCAGCTCCGCCGGCAGGTTGTCGACGCAGAAGTAGCCGGCGTCCTCGAACGTCGCCATCGCCTGGCTCTTGCCAGCCCCCGACAGCCCGGTGACGATCACGAAGTCCTGCACGCAATACGGTTTCTAGCGGTTGGCGGAGACGGCCCAGCTACTGTTCGCCCACGATGGCCGACGGAGGGGACCAGGAGCGCGCGTCCGGCCGCAGCCTCGTGGCTGGCTACGCGGCCGGCGGGGTGGCGGTGGTGCTCGCGACGATCGCGGTCGTCGCGATGATCGCCAGCATCGCCGGCGACTCCGATGGCGACGACATCGTCGCCCCAGATCCGCGCGCCGACGTCACGGTCAGCCAGGAGGCCGAGGACCTGCTTCCGGACAAGGGTCTGTTCAAGGTTCCGGAGGACGTCGACGGCGTCGAGGAGGGCGCGGCGGCCGCGGATTGCGAGCTGAAGAGCTTCAAGGCGAAGAGCAACGAGCACGTCACCGGGCAGGACCCGCCGGTGCGCTACTCGTCGAACCCACCGACTTCCGGCCGCCACGACCCGGTGCCAGCCGAGGACGGCGCCTATTCGGTCGCGCCGGATACGCAGCGGCTCGTCCACACGCTCGAGCACAGCCGCGTGATCGTCTGGTTCAAGCGCGACCTGCCCAGCGATGCCCGCGCGAGCCTCAAGGCCTACTACGACCACGACTCGCAGCTGATGGTCCTGGTCCCGAACAGCAGCATGGAGTACGACGTCGCGGCGACCGCTTGGAACCGCAAGCCCGGGAAGTACGGAACGGGACGCCTGCTCGGCTGCAACGAGTACCGCGACGACGTCTTCACGGCGTTGGAGGCCTTCAAGGAGGCCAACCGCGGCAAGGGCCCCGAGCTGATCCCTTAGTCGACGCGGTGGAGATGCTGGTGGATCTCGCGGGCGACCTTCCCAGGTAGGCCGGGGACGCCCTCGAGCTGCTCGCGACTGGCGGCGAGCACCTGCTCGGGCGTGCCGAAGTGGTTGAGGATCGCGCGCTTGCGGGTTGGGCCGACGCCGGGGATGTCGTCGAGCACCGAGCGCGTCATCGCCTTGTCGCGGCGCAAGCGGTGGTGCTCGATCGCGAAGCGGTGGGCCTCGTCGCGGACACGCTGCAGCAGCTGCAGTGGCGCGCGGTCGTGCGGCAGCAGCAGCGGTGCCGAGCGGCCGGGCACGAAGACCTCCTCGATCCGCTTGGCGAGGCTGACGACGGTGGTGCCCAGCTCGCGCAGCTCCTCGAGCTCGGGCAGTCCGGCGCCGAGTTGACCCTTGCCGCCGTCGATCACGATCAGCGCCGGCAGCGCGGCGAAGCTCGCGTCGTGCTGCTTCTCGTGCGGTGAGATCTCACGCTGCGATTTGAACTGCGCGACGCGCCGGCGCAGCACCTCCCCCATCGCAGCGAAATCGTCCTGGGCGGCGTCGCGGATCTTGAAGCGGCGGTAGTCGGACTTCTTCGGCGCGCCGCCCTCGAAGACAACCATCGAGGCGACGGTGTGGGTCGCACCGAGGTTCGATATGTCAAAGCACTCGATCCGCATCGGCAGCGCCGCCATCCCGAGCTCGCGCTGCAGGCCCTCGATCGCCTCGATCCGCCGCGAGCGGCGGTGCTCGGAGCGCAGCCGGTCCTGGTCGAGCGCCAGCCGCGCGTTGCGCTGGGCGAGCTCGAAGATCCGCCGCTTGTCGCCGCGCTCGGCATGGCGGACCTCGACCGGCGCCCCGCGCCGTTCGCCGAGCGCCTCCGCGAGCAGCCCGAAGTCGGCGTCGCCGCGCGGGACGATCACCTGCGGCGGGATCGACAGCGAGCTCGCGTAGTACTGGAGGACGAACTCCTCGAGCACGTCGGCCTCGTCGCGCTGCCCCGCGTTCTCGAGGTAGAAGCTCTGGCGGTCGGCGAGCACGCCGTCGCGAACCTGGAAGACCTGGGCGTTGGCGTCGGCCTCCTCGACGGCGACGGCGATCGCGTCGAGCGTGCCGACCGACTCGTTGGCGATCCGCTGGCGCTCGAGCAGCGAGCGGACGGCGCGCAGGCGGTTGCGGAAGTGGGCGGCCGACTCGAACTCCTGGTCGGCGGCGGCGAGCTTCATGCTCTGCTCGAGTTCGCGCTCGATCTCGCGGTAGCGGCCGGAGAGGAACGCGACGATCGTGTCGACGTTCTCGCGGTACTCCTCCTTCGACACGTAGCCGACACAGGGCGCCTGGCAGCGCTTGATGAAGTAGTCGAGGCACGGGCTGCCGGACTGGCGGCCCGGCTCCTTGCCCTCGCAGGTGCGGTGCTGGAAGACCTTGCCGAGCAGGTCGAGCGTCTCGCGCACCCGCTTGGCGTTCGAGAACGGGCCGAAGTAGGCGCGGTTGCGGCGGTGCTTCTCGCGGGTGAAGTAGACGCGCGGATAGTCCTCGTCGAGCGAGATCCCGATGTAGGGGTAGGACTTGTCGTCGCGCAGCCGGACGTTGAAGCGTGGCCGGTGGCGCTTGATGAACTCTTGCTCGGCGAGCAACGCCTCGGCCTCGGTCTCGGTCGCGATGAAGTCGATCTCGGCGACCGACGACGTCATCTCGAGCGCCGAGCGGTTGCCCGGCTTCGAGAAGTGCGAGCCGACGCGTTTGCGGATCGACTTCGCCTTGCCGACGTAGATGACGGCGCCACGCTCGTCCTTGAACAGGTAGACGCCAGGCGAGTCCGGCAGCGCGCGGCGCTGCTCGGCGACGCGCTCGGCGCGGCTCAGCTCGACGGTGTCGGGCACCCCGACGAGGATAGGGGCCGCCGCCGACCGCGATCCGTGCCCGCGTCGGGGTGGACGCCGACCGCCGCGCTGAATATGGTCGCCGCACGATGTCGGCAAACGGCGGCTCCTCCACCGCGTCGACGGCGCCAGCCCGAGCGCCTTGGGTGCTCGCCGCCCTGATCGCTGTCGCCGCGGTCGCGAACCTCAACCTGGCGGTGGCGAACGTAGCGCTGCCGGACATCGGCAAGGCGTTCGACGCCAGCCAAACGCAGCTGAACCTTGTCGCGGTCGGGTTCTCGCTCGGCCTCGCGGCATCGGTGCTCTACCTCGGCGCGGTCGGCGACCGCTACGGGCGCAAGCTGATGGTGCTGCTGGGAATGGGACTGTCGATTCCGGCGAGCCTCCTGGCGGCGCTGGCGCCGTCGGTCGACGTGCTGTTCATCGCGCGGGTGATCGGCGGCCTGGCGGCCGGCATGGCGTTCCCGACCACGCTGGCGCTGATCACCGCGCTCTGGTCAGGAGCGAGCAGGACGCGCGCGATCGCGCTCTGGTCGGCGATCGGCGGGGCGTTGTCGGCACTCGGCCCGGCTCTCTCGGGGGCGCTGCTCGAGCAGTTCGAATGGGGCTCTGTGTTCGCGGTGACGATCCCGCTCGCGCTGATCGCGCTGGTGCTGGCGTGGCGGCTCATACCGGCCCACGTCAACGAGACGAGCGATCCGGTCGACAACCTCGGCGGGATCATCTCGATCGTGCTCGTCGGCGCGCTGGTGCTGTCGATCAACTTCACCAGCCTGCCGGGCAAGACGTCGCTGACGCTCGGCCTGGCCGCGATCGCGCTCGCCGCAACGGTGGCGTTCATCATCCGCGAGCGGCGCGCGCGGGTGCCGCTCTACGCCCTCGACGTGGCGGGACGACGGATCTTCTGGGTCGCCGCGGTGGCAGGAATCATCGTCTTCGGCTCGCTGATGGGCGCAATGTTCATCGGCCAGCAGTTCCTGCAGAACGTGCTCGGCTACTCGACGCTCGACTCCGGCCTGGCGATCCTTCCCGGCGCAGTCGCGATGGTCCTGGTGGCACCGCGATCGGCGAAGCTGGTCGGTAGCCACGGCGCCCGCTTCACGATGCTGGCCGGCTACTTCTTCTGCCTGCTCGCGTTCGTCGTGATGCTGGTCCTCTGGGACGAGAGCGCGCAGTACTGGCACGTCGGGCTCGGCTACGCGCTGGTCGGGGTCGGAGTCGGCCTCGCCGGCACGCCCGCATCGCGGTCGCTGACCGGATCGGTCCCGGTCGCGCGCGCCGGCATGGCGTCCGGCACCGCCGACCTCCAGCGCGACCTCGGCGGAGCGATCATGCAGTCGGTTCTCGGCACGCTGCTGACCAACGGCTACACCTCGGCGTTCAACGACAAGATCGCCAGCTCTGCACAGGCTTCGTCACAGGTCAGCGATGCCACCCAGAGCCAGCTGACCAAGTCGTTCGCGGGCGCGGCGCAGACGGCGGAGCAGTACCCGCAGTACGCGCCGCAGATCATCTCGGCCGCCAAGGACTCGTTCCTGCAGGGCGACGACTGGGCCTACACCGCCGGGATCGTCGCGATCGTGCTCGGCGCCGTGATCGTCTTCTTCCTGTTCCCGCGCCGCGAGCGCGAGAGCGAGCTGCTCGACGAGTACCACACGCAGGACACCGCAGGCCCGGCGACGCAGCCAGCCCCGGGCTAGACGAGCGCGCGGCCGACCGACTCGGCGACGCAGCAGGGCTTCTCAGAGCCCTCGACCTCGAGCGTGAAGCGGGTGACGACCTGGAACCAGCCGCCGCCGACGTCGTCGACCGATACGACCTCGGCGATGGCACGCACCTTCGCCCCGACCGGGACCGGCGCCGGGAAGCGAACCTTGTTCCAGCCGTAGTTGACGCCGAGCTTGAAGCCGGTCGACTCGATCAGCGCGAGCCGGAAGCCGTCGATCATCGACAACGTCAGGTTGCCGTGGGCGATCGTCGTGCCAAACGGGCTCTCGCGCGCGGCCCGCTCGACATCGACGTGGATCCACTGGTCGTCGCCCGACAGCTCGGCAAACGAGTCGATCATCGGCTGGGTGACCTCGCGCCACTCGCTCGGACCGACCGGCTTGCCGATCAGCCCGCGCAGCCCCTCGATTCCATCAACGGTCGCCAGCGCCATGTCGCGCGCAGACTAACCGGCGCGCGGCCTCCTGGCTAGGCCGCGGCCGAGCGACGCGCGAAGCGCTCGCGGCGCTTGGCCGCCTCGACCTCGCGGTCCTTCGGCGGCGCGTTGCTCACGAGGCCGTGGAGCAGCGTGCGTGTGGCCGCGGTGACCTCCTCGACGGCGCGGTCGAAGGCCTCCTGGTTGGCCTTCGACGGCTTCGTCGAGCCGCTGATCTTGCGCACGTACTGCAACGCCGCGTCGTGGACCTCGTCCTCACTCGCCGGAGGCTCGAAGTTATGCAGGGTTCGGATGTTTCGACACATGTCACTGAGCGTAGTCCCATTTGAGCGGAAGCAGGCGGCGTGCTTTCCTAGAGAGGTGCTCGTCTGCCGCCGTGTCAGCGCTCTCGCGGTCGCTGCATTGGCGGCGCTGACATTCGCCACGCCACCGGCGCACGGCGCCGTCACACCCGATGGCTGGGGGTTCGCCATCGCCGACGACGACTGGGAGTGGGACAACCCCGGTTATCTCCCGTCGCTAGAGGACGAGTTCGCCGCGCTCGAGCCGAAGGCATTTCGTTTCCAGATGATCTGGAACGCAACCGATCTTCCGTGGCACATCGACCGAGCGCGCGGGATGATCGCTCGCGCCAGGGCGCAGGGCGTGCAGCAGATCGTCGTGACGTTCAAGAGGAGCGTCGGATCGGATCTAGACCCTGTCTATGGCGAGAAGCCGACCGCGGAGGGCTACGCCGAGCACGTCGGCGAGGTCGTGCGCCTGCTCGCCGACGACGTCGACGTCTGGGGCCCGGCGAACGAGCCGAATCGCGGCGAGATGTGGCTGCCGGGCGTGTCGGGAGCACAGCTGCTGGCTGGGTATTACACGGGGCTGCAGGACGCAATCGCCACCTGGGACCCAACGGCCGAGATCACCTCCCCAGACTTCGTCGACCGCGCCGACCTGGGAACGATCGCAGCCTACGTCAACGCATATGAGAATGCCGGCGGCGGCTGGGGCGACCATGTCGCCTTCCATCCGTACTCCGGGGCGTACAACGAGACCACCCAGACGACGCTCGACGTGATCGGCCTGGCACCGGCCGGGGCAGACGTCTGGATCACCGAGGTCGGCGCCTTCGGCAGAGACCAGCGCGGAATCGAGGCCTCCGAGACCTCCCAGAACGACACCGTCTGGTGGCTCGCGACGACCCTGGCGGAGCTGCCTCAGGTCGAGCGGATCCACTACTACCACATGCGCGGCAGCCCCCAGGCCGCTTGGGACACCGGGCTGACAGAGGCCAGCGGGCACGTACGACTCGCGTGGCACACCTGGTGCGCCATGTCCCATGGCGATATGGAGCACGCTGCCTGCCAACCGGTGACACCACGGTCTGCCGTGCCGTCACCACCCGATCCAGATCCGCCGTTGCCCGACCCGCCACTGCCGCCAGCACCGCCAAGCGCAGCCGCGAATCCGTCCGTGCCGAGCTGCCCGTTCCCGGGCTGCATTGTCCCGACTCCGGATCGCACCCCACCTATGCTCGCAATCGACCGCCTTCCCGGCAGCATGGCTTACGGCGACTTCCGGGACGGCTTTGCGATCCGTGTGCGACCGAGCGAGCGCAGTGCCTTGAAGATCGATGTACTCATCCGCTTGCGCCGCGGAAGCGACGGCTCTTTCCGCTATGTGGCAACGGCGAGAAAGAGCCTCGCGGCAGTCAACGGTTCACGCGTTGTACGCCTGAAGCCACAGCACGATGCGCTCCCTAAGCGCCATCGATTCGTCGCCCGCATCCGGGTGCGCGCGACCGACTCCACCGGCAACCGCGGGACGGTCACCAAGCTGCTACACGTCGGTCGGTAGCTAGCGCGGCCCGATACCGCCGCCACTGCGGTAGTCGAGCGAGATCCACTCGTTGCCGGTCGCGGGCAGAACCGTCCTCAAGCCGTCACCGTTGACGTCAGCTGCGACCGGGTCGGTCTCGAACACCGGCAGATCCGGCGGTTGTGGCGAATCGCAATCCCAGTCGATCGAGCCGCTGCTGGACCAGGCATTTCGTATGCCTCCGCCCTCGCACTGATGCTGAACGTAAAAGCGACGCGCCTCCGGCAGCGCGGAGATGCCAGCGATCTCGCTGAGGTTGTTCTCGTCGAGGGCCGGAAGGTCGAAGCGCTGGAAGTCGAGCACCTCCGTGCCGCCGCTGCCGGTGTCAGAAGCGAACAGATGCGTGCTCATCGTGCTGAGCCGGTTCGGTTGCAGCGGGTAGGGATGATCGAGACCGAGGTTGTGACCGAGCTCGTGCATCAGAACATGTGCGAAGTCCGGACCCTCCGTGAAGACGGCCATCTTCGTCCCGTGCAGATTCCCTACGCCGCCGGACCCTCCGCAGTTCGGTGCGAAGACGGCGATGTGGAAGGTGCCGACACGACTCTCCGCGAGATTGGCCTTGTTGAGCGCCTGGCTGAAGTTCGGACAGGCGCCGGCGTCGAAGATCGCCGACCCACCGAGGTCGTAGCGACTACCGCAGGCCGGGCCTGCGTCGATGTGGAGATCGATCCCCGCCCTGCCGTCCGGGTTGGAGACCGGGGCGCTCGCGAAGGCGGCGACGATCCTGTCGAACTCCGCGCAGGAGACGTTCTGGCGCAGCGCCTGATTGGCGTAGTCGACCTGGACGAAGATGTCCTTGTGGTTCGGGTTGGCGCCGAGCCGAGCGACGCTCTCGGTCGCCAGCGATGCCTTCGCCTTGGGGCGCTTGCGCTTTGCGGTCTTCTTCTTGCGCTTGATGCACTTGCCGCCCTTGAGCACGCGGCCTTCTTGCACTTGGGCACGCACTTGCCCTTGAGCAGCCGCTGCTTCGAGGAGCAGCGCTTCGGCTTGCCCGTGGTGGGTGGAGTCGTCGCCGGGACCTCCCACTTGTACGGGATGCCATCTCCGTCGGCGTCGCTCAACGGGTCGGGCGCTGGCTCCGCGGGCTTCGGCTTGGCCGGCGGCTGCGCCTTCTTCTTGCGCACGCACTTGCCTTTCATCAGCCGATGCGTCTTCTTGCACTTCTTCTTGGCGGCTTTCTTTTTCGCCGCCTTCTTTTTGACCGCGGTGTTGGCCAGACCACCCGCAGCGCTCGCCGGAGCCACGACAACGCTAGCCAAGGCCACGACGAGCAGGGCAAGAATGCCGGCGCGAAGCATCGAGGAAAATAACGCCGCCAGCGGATCTTCGCGCGGCTCAGGCGGCGCTCGGCCAATGCTCGACCGTCAGCTCCTCCATCGGGAAGTCCTTAATGTTGGCCGTGGCGAGCGTGACGCCGTGGGTGACGGCGCAGGCGGCAATCAGGCTGTCGGACAGCTGAAGCGTCACGCCGCTTTGTGCGAACTCGCGCCGCCAGCGCGCGGCCAGGACAGCCTCCATCTTTCCGACGGAGACGACCTCGAGACCTTCGATCAGGCCGTGGGTGGCGGTGGCTTCTCCTGGACGGATCCCCCGGAGTACTTGATGGACCACCACCGCCGAGGTGAGAAACGCGCCCGGGCGACGCGCGAGCCGCGCGCGGACGTGCTCCGCCCCGCGCAGAAAATCAATCAGGACTGTCGAATCGAGCAGGGTCATAGCCCCAGTGCTTCGCGAGCTTGCGATCGTCAGCCTCGGTCTCACGGCGCCGTTCCTCACGAATCGTCTCTGCCGTGACGCCGGGCATGAAGTCGGGAAGTGCCCCAAAGGCCGACCAGAAGAGCTTCATCTTGCGCTGGCGCTCCACCTCCACGGTGAGCGTCTCGCGGATGAACGCGCTGCGTCCCCCCTTGCCGGCGAGGTCGTCGATCGCTTCGACGGTCTCCTCGTCGAGATTGATGTGCAACCGCATGTGCATAGCTTTGCACATTGGTCATCACTCGACCAGCCGGACTTCGAAAGCGGAGCCCGTGAGGTCGCCCGCGCCGTTGAGCAGGCCGAGGATCTTGGCGACGTAAGCCTGGGTCTCGGGGTAGTCGGGGATGCAGCCGCAGGCGGCGACGGGTGCCGGGCCGGCGTTGTAGGCGGCGAGGGCGAGCGGGACCGAGGCGAACTGACGTAGGAGATCGTGCATCAGGTGGGCCTGGGCGTCGATCGCGGCTTTCGGATCGAACGGGTTCGAGAGGCCGTAGCTGGCCGCCGTGCCGGGCATGAACTGGGCGATCCCCTGGGCGCCGGCGGGCGAGCTCGCGAAGGGATTGAAGTTGGATTCGGCGTAGAGCTGGGCGGACAGGACCGCGGCACCGACGTTCCAACGCTGCGAGGCGCGTGAGATGATGTCAGCGAACTGGCGCGGGACGAACGCGGGGATCGCGCTGCGGCCATCGCGGATCGCAGCGCCGTAGCCGAGCGAGGTCGAGCCGGCCGAGCGCTCCAGTCCCCAGTGCCAGGGCTCCCAGCTGTACCGCTGAACGAAGCCGAAGCGGGGCGCGTTCGCCGCCAGCCAGCCGTATGCGGAGTTGGGTCCGAGGTCGAGCTCGGTGCCGAGGCGGTGCAGGCTCTTGCCAGGTGGAGCGACCCACTTCGGGTCTGGATGAGCGGCGAACAGCGCCGCCTGCTCGGTGTCGGAGCGAAAGCCGCTGACGACGATCAGCGCCACACCGTCGGCGCGGGCCGCCGCCGTCATGCGGTCGAAGGCGATCGCCACGTCTGGGCGCATTGGCTTCCCACCTCGATAGGCCAGCGGCCCCGAGTAGCCCCCACCGCTGGCTATCTCGGGCATCCCAGGACCAACCCCGAGCGGCGCAAGCTCGGCCATAGCGCTGGCGGTGACGTCGACCCGTCGCTTCCGCGCCCCATCCTTGACCGGCACCTCGACCGTCCCACGGGTTCTCACGCGCACTCGCGTCGGCGCGAACCCCCCGCCCGGGAACGTGACGTCGGTCAGGCCAACATGGGCTTCGTTGCGCTCGCCAATACGGACCGCGGCAGAGCGTGCCCGAGCTAGGTACTCGAGCGTCGACAGGTGGTGCGGGTTCGGCAGCCCGTTCGGGAGCGTGGCCGGTTCGAAGAGGCGGAAGTAGTCGTCGCTCATCCGGTGGGCGGCGGAGACGGCAGCCAGATCGGCGGCGCGCTGGTGGCGCGACTTGCCGCCGAGGGCCTGGCCGAACGCGACGAGGACCAGCGTGCCGATGAGCGCCGCTGCGACGACGCCGAGCATCAACAGCAGCGCCTGGCCGGCTTGGGCGCCACCGGCCGCGCATAGCCGGCGATAGAAGCGACGCGCACGGATCACGGTGCCTCCGTCACAAGATCCGCGAGGCGCGCGACTGAGCGCCCCAGCTCGCCGCGCGCCTCACGACCGGCGAGCGCGAGCTGCGCGCCCATCCGCGCCTCGGGCAGGCGCAGCGCGCAGCGGCCGTCCCAGCGCTCGTGGGCGTCGGGCGCCCGGTTGAGCACGATCACCGGATCGGGCCCGACGCGGCGGAGCGACTCCGCGAGCACCGCCGCAAGCGACGGCTCCGCCCCCGGATCGCCGACGAGCACCACGGCATCCACGAGCGACGCGGCGACCGCCGTCCGCGTGAGGTCTATGACGTCGATCACCAGCGGCGCGAGGTCGCGGGCGGCCTCGACCAGCGTCGTGTGGTCCGGACCGGAAACCGTCAGGCAGATCCGCCCGACGGCCCGCGTCTGCGACGGCAACGCGCGCTGGACGGCACGGCCGAGACGACCGGCCGCCGGCGTTCCAAGCGGGATCCCGCCGCTGGATACCGTCTCGGCGCTGACGATCGCGGCCCCGCCCTCGTCGCGCAACGCCAGCTCGGCGGCCAGCGCTCGCGCGACGGTCGTCGTCCCACAGCGCGGCGCCACGCCCGCGACGGCGACGATCGGTCGCGCCAGCCGCGTCCAGCCGAGATCGGCCTCGGCGCCCGCGGGAGCCGCAGGCTCCAACGGCTCGACCAGGAAGTCGGCGACCGCGGACAGCAGCCCGGCCTTCACGGCAGCTCCACCGCCGCCTCGGCGCTGACCTCGAGCTTGCGCGCCACCAGCTTCAGCGGCGACGGCGGGCGGAGCCGCACGCGCACCGTCCCGCCGTTCACATCGACCCGCGCCCGTGCCTGCGACCACCCCGGCAGCGCACGCTTGACGGCCACCCGCGCGTCTCCCCCGCCCGCCAGCGCGAGCGCGCCCGCCTCAGCCGCACCGCCCGCGAGCACGGCCGAATAGCCAACGGCCAGCAGCTGCATCAGCACCAATCCGACGAGCAGCAGCACCGGCAGGGCCGCGACCACCTCGACCAGCGCCTGACCGCGCTCGGAGAGCAGCTGACCGTTCACGAGCCATCCCCCAGCGACGCGGTCGCTCCCACCGCGACCGGCAGCCGCCAGCGGTGGAGCAGCAGTGGCAGCTCGACGCCGACGCGCACCCGACCATCGCGACGCTCGATCTCCAAACCACGCTCGAGCCCTTCCGGAAGCACGGAACGGACCGCCGCACGCACATCGCCGTCGACGACCTCTGCCCGCGCGCCCGCCCGCGCCGCATGGGCCGCCAGCCACGCCGTATGTCCCGCCAGCGCGCACTGCCAGAGCACCGCTCCAGCCAGCAGCACAAACGGCAGCGCTGCCACCAGCTCGACGCTCGACTGCCCTTGCTCGAACCGCCCGATACGACGTAGAAAGCTCATGCCTCCGACCGTCCCAGCGGCCGTGACACGGGAAAACCCCGCTCCGTTACAGCAGCGCTACGGGCGTGTTACAGCGCGGCGGCTCTTGAGCAGGATCGCTACGCCGAGCAGGGCGCTGACGATCGAGCCGGCGAAGATGCCGTACTTGGCGGTGTAGATCGTCAGCGGGTCGCTGTAGGCGAGCTGGGCGATGAACAGCGAAACGGTGAAGCCGATCCCGCCGAGCGCCGCGATCCCCCAGACGTGCTGGACGCGCACGCCAGCGGGGAGCTTGCCAATCCCGAGTCGCGCGACGAGCAGGATCGTGCCGGCGATGCCAAACAGCTTGCCGAGCACCAGGCCGATCGCGATCGCCCAGGCGATCCGACTCTCCGCCGCGGCCGACATCGTCGAGCTGTCGAGCACGATGCCGGCGTTTGCGAGCGCGAACAGCGGCACCACCAGCAGGCTGCTGAAGGGATGCAAGCGGTCCTCGATCTCCTCGAGCACCGGCCGGCCGTCGATCGGATGCGCCGGCATCAGCAGTCCGACCGCCACGCCCGCGATCGTCGCATGGACGCCCGACTCCAGCATCGCGACCCAGACGAAGAGGCCCAGCGGCACATAGGCGATCACCCGTCGCACGCCGAGCGCACGCAACGCCACGATCGTCGCCAAGCCCACGAGGACCGCGCCCAGCCAGGCCAGCGATATACCCGAGCTGTAGAAGATCGCGATCACCGCGATCGCGACGACGTCGTCGACGACCGCGATCGTCAACAGCAGCAGCTTCACCCCCGCCGGGATGCGGTCGCCGAGCAACGCCAGCACGCCTACCGCGAACGCGATGTCGGTCGCCGTCGGGATCGCCCAGCCGCTCGCGCCCTCGCCGCCGAACGTCAGCAGCGCGAAGATGATCGCCGGCAAAGCCGCCCCGCCAAGTGCCGCGAGCACCGGAACCGTCGCCGTCCGTCGGTCGCGCAGATCGCCGGTGACGAACTCGCGCTTGACCTCGAGCGCGACGACGAAGAAGAACAGCACCATCAGCCCGTCGTTGACCCAGTGCTGCAGATCCTCGGTGATCGACAGCGAGCCGACCCCGAGTGTCAGCTCGGTGTGCCAGAACGACAGGTAGCTGCCACCGATGTTCGCCCAGACCAACGCCACCGCGGTCGCGACGAGCAGCGCGATCCCGCCGGTCGTCTCGTCGTGGAGGTACTCGGTCGCCGCGTCGATGTTCTGGCGGACTCCCACTCAGTCGTACGCGCGGTACTGAGTCCAGACCCAGTAGACGCCGTACGAGCAGGCGCCGAGCAGCGCCAGCCAGATCACGACTCCACCACCACCGACGTCGAACAGCCGGCTGGTCGCGCAGAAGGTCAGGAAAGCGAGCCCGACCGAGCCGTAGAGGATCGCGCGGTTAGCGTCCGGCAACCCCTCCAGATCGATCCGAAACCGCATGAAGAGCCGGTAGCCGAGCAGCGCGATCGCGGTGAAGAAAGCGATCGAGAGCGCCGTCAGCAGCAGGTCGAGCGCGTTGTCGCCGCCTGGCAACCCGGTCAGCACGAGCGCCACCAGCGCGATCAGGCCGAACTTCCAGAGCAGGCTCACAGCCTCGATCCTAACTTGGCGACTGGATCGCGCCGGCCGCTGTCAGCGCCAGCACCAGGACGCCGAGCACTACCCGGTAGCCGACGAACAGCCGCACCGAATGGGTCGTCAGGTAGCGCAGCAGCCAGGCGATCGCCGCGTAGCCGACGAAGAAGGCGATCACCGTCGCGAGCAGGATGTAGCCGAGCGGCTCGCCCTCGCCCTCCTTGCCGGACAGCACGTTGGCGAGCTGGAACAGACCGCTCAGCACGACCGCGGGCACCGCGAGCAGGAACGAGAAGCGGGCCGCAGCCGCGCGCTCGAGACCGAGCAGCAGGCCGGCGCTCATCGTGGCGCCCGAACGCGACACGCCCGGAATCAGCGCCAGCGACTGCGCCAGTCCGATCAGGGTTCCATCGCGGGTAGAGATCTGCCCGAGCTCGCGCTCGTGGGTTCCGACCCGATCGGCATAGCCGAGCACCAAGCCGAAGACGATCAGCACCGTGCCGACCAGATAGAGGTCGCGCGCACCGTTCTCGATCTGACTCTCGAAGGCCAGACCGAGGATTCCGATCGGGATCGTCGCCACGATCAGGTACCAGCCCATCCGCGCATGCGCCGTCGAGCGCAGCACCGGCCGATAGAGCGAGCGCAGCCAGACCGTCGCGATCGACCAGATGTCGTTGCGGAAGTAGATGAGCACCGCCGCCTCGGTGCCGAGCTGCGTCACAGCGGTGAACGCCGCGCCCGGGTCCTCCCAGCCGAGCATCGCCGGGACGATCAGCTGGTGAGCACTGGAGGAGATCGGCAGGAACTCGGTGAGCCCCTGCAAGATGCCCAGGACGATGGCCTCGATCAGCGACACGGCCGCCGCAGCCTAGTGAGAAGCCCGGCCGCCGCCGCAGCCGGTAAACTCGCGGGCCGAATGAAGGCTCGAATCACCCTTCTCGCCAGCTTCGCCCTCACGGCATGGCTGCTCTACGCCGTTCCCGCCTTCGCAGGGGACAACGGCGAGGGCCTCGTAGGCGAGACCGACGATCGGATCATCACGTTCTTCTCGCTCGGCGTGGTCGTCTTCTTCGCGCTGCTGGTCACCCTGCTCTCCTGGCTCCAGTCGACGCTGGACAAGCGCAAGGAGCAGCGCAAGGGGGCCAAGGTGCGCGACATCGTCGGCTGGTAAATCCCGGCTGCGGGCCGGCGCCTGGCGGCGTCATCGGCCCGCTTGATTTGGCAGAGCCAAACCTGCGGGGCCTGCTTCCTTGCCAGGCTTGGCCCTCGAACCGGATTCCGCGGTCTTTTCAGAAGGTTCACATGAGGGGCCCGCGGAGGCGCGAGTATTCGTCGTGCAGTCTCCCCCACGGCACGCGGCCCCGGCTTCCCCGCACGGGGCCGCTGCTCTTTCGGGGCTAGAGTGCGGGCGCGATGGGGATCGACGCCGATCAGGTGATCTACGAGCGGCGCGGCGCTGCCGCGATCGTGA
>CBFGZN010000020.1:0-18679 GCA_965653255.1 uncultured Solirubrobacterales bacterium
ATCGATGCTAGCCGGCGTCGTGACCGGCGGCACCGGCAAGGCGGCGCAGATCGGCGAGTTCGCGGCCGGCAAGACCGGAACGACCGAGAACTACGGCGACGCGTGGTTCGTCGGCTTCAACAGCGAGCTGACCGTCGCCGTCTGGGTCGGCTACCCCGACGAGCTGAAGCCGATGGAAACCGAGTACCTCGGCGGACCGGTCGCCGGCGGCACCTACCCGACCGAGATCTGGCACGACCTGATGCTGGCCTGGATCGGGATCCGCGACCAGCGCGCAGCCGAGCGTGAGGCGCGCAAGAACGGTGACGAGGTCAGCGAGGGCGACGGAACCTATGTGCCGAGCGCGCCAAGCACTCCGACGACACCGGGCGGCGGCGCGCCGGAGGACGGCAGCGATGGTGGAGATGGCGGCGGCGCGCCAGGGCGACGAACGCCGGCTCCCAACGGGCAGCAGCCGGCCGATCCCGCGCCTACGCCGACTCCAGACCCGGCTCCCGCTCCGACGCCAACCCCGGCCCCCACTCCGACACCGACGCCGGCACCCGGTGGCGGTGGCGGCGCCGCCGCGCCGCAGTAGTCGCTAGGCGCGCGGAACAGGGCGCGAGAGGTGTGGGCTCCCGATCTCGCAGAAGCGCCACGGCAGCTCGACCGCTCGCGTGATGCCGATTCGCTCGCATGCCACGTGCGGTAGCGGCTCGCCGGCCGGGCGCGGCTGGATCGAGATCGCTCCGTCGAGCGACGTGTCGTTGAGCTCCAGCCCGATCCCCAGCGCCTGGGTCAACTTGCCTGGACCGGAGCAGAGGTCTCGCTCGCGCTCGAGACCGCGCCGCTCGCGCATCAGGTCGACGCCGTCGAGTGGCTCGAGCGCACGAATCAGGACCGCGGCGCCCTCGCCCTCCGGCTCGCAGACCGCGTTCAGCAGCGCGTGGATGCCGTAGGAGCGGTAGACGTAGGCGATCCCGGGCGGTCCGAACAACACCCGCGTCCGAGGAGTCAAGCCCACGTAGGCGTGGCAGGCCGGCTCAGAGTGGTGGTAGGCCTCGGTCTCGACGATCCGGCCCGCGGTGTCGCCGTGACGAACGACGCAGCCGAGCAGGTCGGACGCGACGTCGACGACGGGGCGGTCGTAGAAGGAAGCTGGCAGCGGAGAGCTGCCGCTCACGCGCCCGATTCGGCAAGCAGGTGACGCGCCTGAGCGAGCTGGTCGCGTACGCGCGCTAACGACGTGCCGCCGTCGGAGACCTTCGACTCGAGCCAAGCGCGATCGCCAAGCAGCTCGTAGTACTCGCCGTCGAGCTCGGGCGCAAGCTCGGCTAGCTCGGCCTCGGTCAGCTCGGACAACGCCTTGCCCTGGTCGACCGCCGCACGGACGACGCCGCCGACGATCCCGTGGGCGCGTCGGAACGGTACGCCGCGCTTGACCAGCAGGTCGGCGACGTCGGTCGCGGCGAGCAGCTCGTCGGTCGCGGCCGCGGCCATCCGCTCCTGGTCGAAGGAGATCGTCGCGAGCATCTCGCGGGCGACGCGCAGACAGAGCTCGACGGTGTCGATCGCGTCGAAGAGCTGCTCCTTGTCCTCCTGGAGATCCTTGTTGTAGGTCAGCGGCAGGCCGTGCAGGACGCCGTGGAGCGTCGTCAGCCGACCGACGACGCGCGGCGCCTTCGCGCGCAGCAGCTCGGCCGCGTCGGGGTTCTTCTTCTGCGGCATCAGGCTCGAGCCCGAGGCGAAGCGGTCGGCGACCTGGCAGAAGCCGAACTCCTCGCTCGACCAGAGCACGAGCTCGGCGCCGAGCTGCGACAGGTGGGTCGCGCAGGTCGCGGCGGCCGACAGGTAGTCGAGCACGAAGTCGCGGTTCGAGACGGCGTCGAGCGAGTTCTCGGCGATCCCGCCGAAGCCGAGCTCCTGGGCGACGAACATCCGGTTCGTGTCGAAGTTGGTGCCGGCGAGCGCGCCCGCGCCGAGCGGTAGGTCATCCGTCGACGTCATGCAGAAGTTGAACCGCTGGAGGTCGCGGCGGAACTTCCAGAAGTAGGCGAGCAGATGGTGCGACAGGTAGACCGGCTGGGCGCGCTGGAGGTGCGTGTAGCCGGGCATCGGCCAGTCGATGTGGCGCTCGGCGAGCTCGACGAGCGTGCCCATCAGGTCGGCGAGTAGCGACTTCGCGTCGAGCGTGTGGGCGCGGACGAGCATCGCGACGTCGGTCGCTACCTGGTCGTTGCGCGAGCGGGCGGTGTGCAGCCGCGCGCCGGCGTCGCCGGTCAGCTCGGTCAGCCGCCGCTCGATCGCCATGTGGACGTCCTCGTCGTCCGGGCGGATCTCGAAGCGGTCGGACTCGATCTCGTCGCGGACCTGGTCGAGACCGCGCGCAATCTCGGCAGCGTCGTCGGCGCTGATGATCCCGCTGTTGGCGAGCATCTGCGCGTGCGCCTGCGACTGCGCGATGTCGTAGGGCCAGAGCCTGAAGTCGAACGAGATCGACGAGTTCAGCGCCTGGAAGAGTGGGTCCTGGGGCTCGGAGAAACGAGACATCGGCGCCGCCAGCATACGATCCCCGCCATGCGAGCACTGGTGACGGGAGGAACCGGCAAGGTCGGCAACGCGGTAGCACGGGCGTTGGTGGCGCGAGGCGACGAGGTGCGGGCGCTGGTGCGCGACCCCGCACGGGCGGCCGGCGTGCTGCCCGAAGGCGTCGAGCCAGTGCGCGGCGACGTCACCTTCCCCGACTCCGTCGTCACCGCCGCCGAGGGCTGCGAGCTCGTCTTCAACGCCATGGGACTGCCCGAGCAGTGGCTCGCCGACGACGGTGAGTTCGAGCACGTCAACGCGATCGGTAGCGAGACGGTCGTGCGCGCCGCCGCACGCGCGGGCGCCCGCCGGGTCATCCACACCAGCACGATCGACGTCTTCCACGCCGCCGACGGCGCGCGCTTCGACGAGTCGCAGGTCGCCGACTACCCGAAGGGCACCGCCTATGAGCGCTCCAAGCAGCACGCCGAGCGCCTGGTCGTCGCCGCCGCCAAGCACGAGGGGATCGAGCTCGTGATCGCCAACCCGGCCGCCGTCTACGGGCCGGGCCCGGAGGGCAGTGCGTCGATCGAGCGCGACCTGCTGCGACCGGTCGTCGACGGACGCCGCGCGGCTGCACCCGCTCTGCCGCCAGGCGGCTTCGGCGTGCTGTTCAGCGAGGGCGCCGGTGCCGGACATCTGCTGGTGGCTGAGCAGGGCAAGCCCGGCGAGCGCTACATCCTCTGCGATGGGCACGTGACCCTCTCCGAGCTGGCGCGGACCGCGGTCCAGGTCGCCGGACGGGGCAAGGTGCCGCCGACGCTCCCGATTCCGCTGGCCAAGGCGATGGCCGCCGCCGGAGAGCCGATCGCCCGGCTGACCGGCAAGCCGCCGCTGCTGCCGAAGGGCCAGCTGCTCTTCTTCCTCTGGAACGCCGCGCCAGACTCGGGCAAGGCTCAGCGCGAGCTCGGCTGGCAGCCGACACCGATCGAGGACGGCCTGCGCGCAACGCTGAGCTCGATGAAGCTGATCTAGCGCGGCGGCAGTCAGGCGCCGCCGCGAACAGCTGCGGTCTCGATGACCTCGGTGAGCGCCGCGACGACGCGCTCGACTTGAGCGTCGGTCAGCTCGGGGAAGAACGGCAGCGCCAGCGACCGGGCCGCGACGCCCTCGCAGACGGGGAACTCGCCCTCACGGTGTCCGAAACGCTCGCGGTAGAAGCTCATCAGGTGGATCGCCGGCAGGTACGGTTTGCTGTCGATGCCGCGGTCGCGCAGCGCGCGGATCGTGTCGTCGCGATCGATTCCGGCCGGCAGCTGTACGACGTAGACGAACCAGCTGCGGCGATCGCCGTAGGCGTCTGGACATGGGAGCTCGAGACCGTCGACCGCCGCGAGCGCCTCGTTGTAGAGACCGGCGATCCGAGCTCGCGCCGCCAGCATCGCGTCGAGTCGTTCGAGCTGCGCGACACCGAGCGCGCAGGCGATGTCCGACAGCCGGTAGTTGAAGCCGAGCCGGTCGTGGTCGAGCCAGTCCATGTTCGGCGCACGGCCCTGGTTGCGCTCGCTGTCGATCCGTTGCTTGGCGGCGGCGTCAGGACTGACGACGATGCCGCCCTCCCCTGTCGTCAGTTGCTTGTTGGGGTAGAAGGCGAAGACCGCCGGGGTGCCGCGCGCGCCGACAGTCTTGCCGTCGCCGTGGACAGCTCCGAGCGCCTCGCAGGCGTCTTCGACGATCCAGAGCCCGCTCCGCGCCGCGAGCAGCTCGAGCTCGGCCATCGCCGCCGGGTAACCGAAGATGTGGACCGGCAGCAGTCCAGCCGTGCGCTCGCCCACGGCCGCCGCGGCCGCCTGCGGATCGATGTTGAGCGTGCGCGGGTCGATGTCGCAGAAGACGGGACGCGCGCCCTCGTAGAGGATCGAGTTGGCCGACGCCACGAAGCTGAACGGGGTCGTGACGACCTCGTCGCCGGCCTGTACGCCCGCGGCGCGCAGTGCGAGGTGGAGACCCGCCGTGCCACTCGACACGGCCGACACGTGCTCGGCCCCCACCCGCTCACCAAACGCCCGCTCGAATGCCGGCAGCATCGGCCCGAGCGACAGGTGTCGCGAGCGCAGCACGTCGAGCACCAACTCCTCCTCACGCGCTCCGATCAGCGGCCGCGCAACGGGGATCGGCTCCTGCTCGCCGCTCAAGACGGCGCGACCTCCGAGGTCGAGGGCGAGCGGCCGCGCTCCACGCGGGCAGGCAGCATCCCCGCCTCGAGCGAGTCGACGAGCGCCTCCCAGCTCGCCTCGATGATGTTCTCCGAGACGCCGATCGTGCCCCAGGTCTCGCTGCCGTCGCCGGCGTCGAGCAACACACGCGTCGCGGCGCCTGTCCCCTTGCTCTCGTCGAGGATGCGGACCTTGTAGTTGACGAGGTCGATGTCGCCGAGGTGCGGATAGGTCGCGGCGATCGCGTCGCGCAGCGCGTTGTCGAGCGCGTTGACCGGACCGTTGCCCTCCGAGGTACGAACGAAGCGCTCGTCGCCGACCCAGATCTTGATCGTCGCCTCCGTCTGGACCTTCGCGTCCTCCTGCTTCTCGACGATCACGCGCCAAGACTCGAGGCGGAACAGCGGCTCGTAGTCGCCGGCCTCCTTGCGGATCAGCAGGTCGAACGAGCCGTCGGCCGCCTCGAGGTGGTAGCCGCGGTGCTCGAGCTCCTTGACGCGCTCGACGACGCGCGCGGCGGCATCGGAGTCGAGAGCGACGCCGGTCTGCGCGGCGCGCGCTTCGACGGTCCCCTTGCCACTCAGCTCGGAGATCAGCAGCCGGCGGTCGGCGCCGACCTGCTCGGGGTCGATGTGCTCGAAGGTGCGCGCATCGCGGTTGACGCCGGCGACGTGCATGCCGCCCTTGTGTGCGAACGCGTTGGCCCCTACATAGGGCTGGTTCGGGTTCGGTGAGACGTTGCAGAGCTCGTCGATCAGGTGCGCCGTCTCGGTCAGCCGCTCGAGCCGCGCCGGCTCGACGCAGTCGTAGCCGAGCTTGAGCTGGAGGTTGGCGAGGATCGTCATCAGGTTGGCGTTGCCGCAGCGCTCGCCATAGCCGTTGACCGTTCCCTGGACGAGCCGCGCTCCCTGCTCGATGGCCGCGAGCGAGTTGGCGACGCCGCAGCCGGCGTCGTCGTGGGCGTGGATGCCGACCTGGACTCCGTCGCCGAGCTCCGCGACGACCTTCGCCGTGGCGGCTGCGACCTCGCCCGGCAGCGTCGCCCCGTTGGTGTCGCAGAGCGTCAGGTTCTCGGCGCCCGCCTCAGCCGCCGCGCGCAGGCAGCGCAGCGCGTAGGCCGAGTCGTCGGCCCAGGCGTCGAAGAAGTGCTCGGCGTCGTAGATCACGCGCTTGCCCTCGCCGCGTAGGAAGGCGACCGAGTCGGCGATCATCCGCAGGTTCTCCTCCGGGTCGACGCGCGTCACCTTCTCGAGGTGCAGCGACCACGTCTTGCCGACCAGCGTGCAGACCGGGGCGAAGCACTCGGCGAGCAGGCGCAGCGCGGGATCGTCGGCGGCGGCACTGTCCTTGCGGCGCGTCATCCCGAACGCGGCGATCTCCGCATGGGCGAACGACTCGCCGGCCAGCAGCTCGAAGAGCGCCTCCTCCTTCGGGTTCGAGCTCGGGAAGCCGGCCTCGATCAGATGGACGCCGAGCTCGTCGAGCGCATGCGCGACGCGGACCTTCTCGTCCGCGGACAGCGACATCCCCTCCCCCTGCATACCGTCGCGGAGGGTGGTGTCGTAGAGAAGTACCTGCTCTGCCATCTGTGTGAACGCCTTTCGGATGTCAACTTCGAGAAGAACGGACGAGCGCCTGCCGCGGGCAGGCGTGCGTCGGTGCGCGGGTCAGCGCGCCGACGCGTCCGTAATTCGCTCGAAGCGGGCGTTCACGCCTTCGATGGTACAGGCACGACGTCGAGCCATTTCGAATAGCGCTCGACGCGGCCGCAGAGGGCATCGTCGTAGATGTTCTGGATCTGACGGGTGATCTCGCCCGGCGGTCCGAGCTCGATGTCGTCGATCTCGCGCACCGGCGTCAGCTCGGCGGCCGTCCCGACCAGGAAGACCTCGTCGGCGAGCACCAGCTCGGCGCGCGCGACGTCGCGCTCCTGAACCTCATAGCCGAGGTCGGTCGCGATCTCGATGATCGACTTGCGGCTGATCCCGTCGAGGATGCTCGCGGTCTGCCCCGGCGTCGCCAGCACACCGTCCTTGACGACGAAGATGTTCTCACCCGTGCCCTCGCAGACGTGGCCCTTGTCGTCGAGCAGGATCGCCTCCTGGTAGCCGGCGCGCTTCGACTCGATCTTCGCCAGCACCGAGTTGAGGTACTGACCGCCGGCCTTGGCATGCGGGATCAGTGACTGCGGCGAGATCCGCCGCCACGACGAGACCTTCGCTCGGACGCCGTCGCGCTTCGCCTCGTCGCCGAGGTAAGCGCCCCACTCCCAGCACGCGATCGACACGTGAATCGGGTTGTCCTCCGGATCGAGCCCCATCGGGCCGTAGCCGCGGAAGACGAGCGGCCGGATGTAACAGCTCTTGAAGCCGTTGCGGGCGATCAGCTCGTGGGTCGCCGTACGAATCTGCTCCTTCGCGAAGGGCAGATCCATGTAGTAGAGCTTCGCCGACGCCTCGAGGCGGTCGAGATGCTCCTGGTGGCGGAAGATCGCCGGGCCGGCCTCGGTCTCATAGGCGCGGACGCCCTCGAAGACGCTGGTGCCGTAGTGGAAGGCGTGCGACAGGACGTGGACCTTGGCGTCCTCCCAGGGGAGGAACTCGCCGTCCATCCAGATGAGGTCCGCTGTCTGCATCGCCTTCTCTCGGTCAGAGGTTCGCCAAAACCGCCCGCGTCGCCTCTTCGGTGGTCGCCTCGCCGCCGAGATCGGCGGTTCGCAGGCCGCCGTCGAGCGCGCGGTCGATGGCCGATTCTAGGGCAGCGGCCGAATCCTCCAAAGCCAGTCCGTGGCGCAGCATCAACGCGACCGAGCCGAACATCGCCAGCGGATTGGCCTTTCCGGTGCCCGCGATGTCGGGCGCAGAGCCGTGGACGGGCTCGAACAGCCCTGGTCCATCGCCGCCGACGGAGGCACTCGGAAGCATGCCGAGCGATCCGGTGAGCATCGCCGCCTCGTCGCTGAGGATGTCGCCGAACAGGTTCTCGGTGACGATCACGTCGAAGTCAGACGGCCGCGAGACGAGTTGCATCGCGGCGTTGTCGACGAGCAGGTGCTCGAGCGGGACCTCGGGAAACTCCTCGGCGTGCAGGCGGGTGACGGTCTCGCGCCAGAGCCGCGAGGTCTCGAGCACGTTGGCCTTGTCGACGCTGGTGACCTTGGTGCGCGCGCTCTGGAAGGCGATCCGGGCGATCCGCTCGATCTCCCCCACGCTGTAGGCGCAGTCGTCGTGGGCGGTGTCGCCACTGCGACCGGACTCGCCGAAGTAGATGCCGCCGGTCAGCTCGCGCACGACAAGCAGGTCGGTCCCCTCGATCCGATCGCGCTTCAGCGGGCTGGCGTCGAGCAGTGCCGGGCTCGGGCGGACCGGGCGCAGGTTCGCGAACAGGCCGAGGCCCTTGCGCAGGCCGAGCAGACCTTGCTCAGGGCGTGGTGCCGAGGGGTCGGCGGCAACGGCCGCGTCCCACTTCGGTCCGCCGACGGCGGCCAGCAGGATGGCGTCGGCCTGCTTGCAGGCGTCGAGCGTACCGTCGGTGAGAGCCGTTCCGTGGGCGTCGATCGAGGCGCCACCGATCGGGTGCTCGTCGTACTCGAAGTCGCCGAGGCGGTTGAGGATCTCGACGGCGGCAGAGAGGATCTCGGGGCCGATTCCGTCGCCGGGGAGGGTGACTATTTGCTTGGACACGCGGCGCAACCTATCGCGCGGTGGTGGTACGCCGACGGGCGACGAACGTCCAATCCGCTTGGGAATCGCTACTTGGACATTCGTCGCCCGCCGGCTAAGTCGGCGAGACTGGCGGGCTGCCCTAGCCCCCGAGGATTGCTTGGAGCAGGTTGGGGCGGAAGGGTTGGGTGCCGGGGACGAGCTCGAGGTTCGTCAGCCCGCCCTGGGTGCGGGCGTATTGGAGCTCGCGGCCGAGGTCGGCGACGCCATTGGAGAGGGGTGTCGGGAGGATGGCGAGGGTGCTTAGGGTGCCGATTGCGGCGCCGTCGGCGTCGAGGAAGCCGCTGCCGGAGTCGCCGGGGATCCCGGGTGAGGCGGTGTAGACGGTGCGGCTCCAGCCGTCGCCGACGGTCTCGACGACGATGCCCTGCTTGGGGCTGAGTTGGGTGATGCCGAAGCGCAGCGAGGAGTTGCCGTAGGAGTAGACGATGTCGCCGGTGGCGCTCGGGCCACCGAGCCCGGTGGGACCGCCGAAGCAGGGAACCGAGGGGTTGACGCGAGCGACGTCGGCCGGATCGAGCTTGACGAGCGCGAGGTCGTTGTAGGCGCAGGTGTCGGGGCTGGCCTCGCCGACCTGCTGCATCGTCAGCCAGGAGCTGTAGGCGAGCGTGCCGGGCTGCGTGGCGCCGGAGACGGTCACGGGCGTGCCGAGCGGCAGGCTCGCAGCGGTGCAGCCGTCGGTCTCGGTCGCCTCGCCGGTTCCTGCGCAGTGGGCGGCTTGGCCGATGTAGACGTCGTCGCCATCGGCGTAGATGAAGTTGGCGGTGCACTGGCCGCCGGCGGTGTCGGTCTGGACGCCGGGGGTGACAGTCGCCTGGGAGGCCGGCGCCCATGCGCTGGCGGCGGCGGGAACGGCTGCTGCTGTGATCCCGATCAAGATCGCGATCGCTGCGATCGTCTTCCCTGCCCGCATCGTTGTGCCTCCCGATTGGTCGTGCTGGCACCCCCGGCTATGTAAAAGCCGTTCCCGGGATCGGCGGCGAGCTAAACGTTTGCGGTACGCCGGAGGTGACGAAAGCCCGTTCCGCTTGGAAATCGCTGCTCGGGCTTTCGTCACCTCCGGCTACATGGGCCCGGTGGGGCTATGCCGGTCTGCAAGCGGTGATGTTGAGGCGGACGTACTCGAGCGTGGGTGGTTGGCCGTAGCGGTTGGCAACCTCGTCGAGAAAGCTGTCGCGGAGCGCTTCCGGGAGCGCGGCGAGATGGTGGCCAAGGCAGACAGTGTGGAGATACTCGCGCGGCTCGGGTGGGTCGACTGGCCAGGGCTCTAGCCACGTCTCGATCTGGTCGAAGCCGGCGCACTCGAGGCGGGCTCGCGTGTCCCCGGGCGAGGCGTAGTTCCAGGGGTCGGCCCACCCAACGAGAGCGTCGGCGTAGGGCTGCTCGGCGGCGACCTCGGCCGCCAGCTTGCGCAAACGGTCAATGTTGCCCTCGCCACCGCATTGGGCGACAAGCTGGCCGCCGGGCTTCAGCGCCTCAAACAGGCGCTGAAAGAGCGCATCGTGGTCGAGGATCCAGTGGAAGACAGCGTTGGAGAAAGCCGCATCGACTGGCTCGGAGACCTTCAGCTCCTGAAGATCGGACTGGAACACGGTCGCCCGCTCGCCAAGTGCGACGCGGGCCTCCTCCACCATCGAGGGAGCTGCATCGACGGCGACGACATGCCCACGCGGCAAGCGATCGAGCAGCAGCAGCGTCACGCGCCCAGAGCCGCACCCGGCATCGAGCACGGTCTCGTCACCGGCCAGCCGCAACCGATCGAGCACCGGTCCGGCCATCGCGACCTGGGGATCCGAGATCCGGTCGTAAGTGAGGGCGTCCCAGTCCCTCACCGCCGCCTCTTTGCCGTGGGAATGGGATGTCCCCAGCAGCGGTTCCCAAGCGGATGGGGATATCCCATTCCCACGGCTACCGCAGCGCAGTAGTCACAGGCCCAGAGCGCTCCCGCTCGCGCTCGTAAGCGTCCAGCGCATCGGCCTGCAGCAACGTCACGCCGATGTCGTCCAGGCCGTTGAGCAGCCGCCGCTTCGTCTCGGCATGGATGTCGAACGAGTAGGTCTCGCCGCCAGCGGTGACGGTCTGGGCGTCGAGGTCGATCCGGGCCTCGCCAGCCGCCATCACCGCACGTACCTCGTCCTCCTCCAGCACGACCGGCAGCAGGCCAATCTTGGTGCAATTGGAGTGGAAGATGTCGGCGTAGCTGGGCGCGATGATCGCCTTGAAGCCGTAGTCCTCGAGACCCCAGGGGGCGTGCTCGCGCGAGCTGCCGCAGCCGAAGTTACGGCCGGTGACGAGGATCGGGTGCTTGGGAAGATCCCAACCGTCCTCCTTGGCCCAGTCGTAGAAGAGGAACTCGCCGAAGCCGCTGCGCTCGACCCGCTTGAGGAACTGCTTGGGCATGATCTGGTCGGTGTCGACGTCGACGCGGTCGAGCACCGAGACGGGACCCTCGATGACGCTGATCTTCTCCATGTTCAGCTCCAGTTCCTGATGTCGACGAAACGGCCCTCGATGGCGGCCGCGGCGGCCATCTTCGGGCTGACGAGATGGGTGCGCCCGCCGCGCCCCTGACGGCCCTCGAAGTTGCGGTTCGAGGTCGAGGCGCAGCGCTCGCCAGGATCGAGGGTGTCGGGGTTCATCCCGAGGCACATCGAGCAGCCGGCGGAGCGCCAGTCGAAGCCCGCGGCGCGGAAGACCTCGTCGAGGCCCTCGGACTCGGCCTGCGCCTTGACCTGCGCGGATCCCGGCACGACCATCGCGCTGACGGTCGAGGCGACCTTGCGGCCCCTGACCGTCTCGGCTGCCTCGCGCAGGTCGCCGATCCGTGAGTTGGTGCAGGAGCCGATGAAGACGCGGTCGAGCGCGATCTCCTGGATCGGCGTGCCGGCCTCCAGGCCCATGTAGTCGAGTGCGCGCTGGTCGCCCTCGCCGGCCGGCTCGGGCACGGCGCTGGTGACATCGGTGACCATCGCCGGGTTGGTGCCCCAGCTGACCTGCGGCGACAGCTCGGTCGCGTCGATCACGACCTCGCGGTCGAACTCGGCGCCGTCCTCGGTGTAGAGCTCGCGCCAGCCGGCGACGGCGGCGTCGAAGTCCGCGGGCGCCGCCTCACGGCCGCGCACCCACTCGAACGTCGTGTCGTCGGGCGCGATCATCCCCGCACGGCCGCCACCCTCAATCGTCATGTTGCAGACGGTCATCCGGCCCTCCATCGAGAGCGCCTCGATCGCCGGCCCGGCGTACTCGATCACGTAACCGACGCCGCCGTCGACGCCCATCCGGCCGATCGTGCCGAGGATCAGGTCCTTGGCGGTAACGCCCGGGCCAAGGTCGCCCTCGTAGCGGATGCGTAGCGACTTCGGCTTGCGCTGCTGCATCGTCTGGGTCGCCAAGACGTGCTCGACCTCGCTGGTGCCGATGCCGAACGCGAGCGCGCCGAAGGCGCCGTGGGTCGAGGTGTGCGAGTCGCCGCAGACGATCGTCATGCCGGGCTGGGTGACACCCATCTCCGGGCCGATCACGTGGACGATCCCCTGGCGCTCGGAGCCGATCGAGTAGACCGGCACGCCGAACTCGCGGCAGTTGTCCTCCAGCGTCTGGATCTGCTTGCGCGACAGCGGGTCGCTGATCATCGGCAGGCTCGTCGAGCCGTCGGTCGGAATGTTGTGGTCGGCGGTCGCGAGCGTGCGATCGGGCCGGCGCACCGGACGGCCGGCCAGGCGCAGGCTCTCGAACGCCTGCGGGCTGGTGACCTCGTGGACGAGGTGGAGGTCGATGTAGATCAGCCCCTCGGACACCTCGTGGGCATCCCAGATCTTGTCGAACAGCGTCTTGGGCATCAGGACCTCCTCAGTCCGGCGGCTACGACCGCGTAGAAGCGCGCGTCGGCGCCGGTGTTGTTCTCGAAGTGGTGTGGCAGGTCGGCGTCGAAGGTGACCGCGTCGCCCTCGCCCAGCTCGTGCGCGGCGCCATCGCAGACGAGGGTGACGCCGCCGCCGGCGACGACCGCCGTCTCACGCGCGCCGGGCTCGTGCATCGGTGGGTCGCCAGGGCCACCGGTGGAGGCGCCAGGCGCCAGCGTGTGCAGCGAGACCTCGGCGCGCTGTCCGGGCAGCGCCGGCGTCAGCACGTCGTAGCGATGGCCGCGCGCGGTGGCGCCGCCACGCAGGCGCTCGTCGACGCGGACGACGGAGACGGTCCCACCCTCGTCGAGGCGCAGCAGTTGCGACAGCGTCAGCTCGAGGCCGGAGGCGATGCGCGCAGCAACCGCAAGCGTCGGACTGGTCTCGCCGCGCTCGACCTGGCTCAGCATCTGCGCCGAGACGCCACTGCGCTCAGCGAGGTCGCGCAACGAGAGGTCCATCCCCTCGCGCAGCGCGCGGACGCGCGATCCGATCTGGATCTGCGGCTCGGCGGGCGGTGCGGCTACTGCGCTCACCCTCCGTACGCTATCACGGACGCTTGTCCGAGGATCTAGTTGCGCTGCTGCGTCGGCCGGACCAGCAGCTCGTTGACGCCGACGTGCTTCGGCAGGCAGACCGCGTAGCGGATCGCGTCGGCGATGTCGCTGGCCTGGAGCACGTCGCCGATCTGGTCGCGCATCTTCTTGACGCCCTGCTGGATGAGCGGGCTCTTGTTGTGGCCCTGGAGCTCGGTCTCGACGAAACCGGGCTCGACGCAGGTGACCCGGATGTTCGCGTGGAGCGCCTCCTGACGCAACGCCTCGGAGAAGGCCGTGACGCCGAACTTGGTCATGTTGTAGACAGCCGCGCCGGCGGCGGCGCGGCGGCCCGCGACCGACGAGACGTTGACGACGTGCCCTCCACCGCCGGCCGTCATCAGCGGCAGCGCCGCGTGGGTGCAGTAGAGGAGGCCGAGCAGGTTGACCTCGAGCATCTGCCGCCACTGATCGGTGTCGGCGCCGTCGACCGGCCCGAGCAGCATCACCCCGGCGTTGTTGACGAGAACGTCGAGACGCCCGAGCTGCTCCGCGGCCGCGTTGACGAACGCATTCGCGGCCTGCTCGTCGGAAACGTCGACCTCGAAGGCGATCGCTCGGCCACCGGCTGCCTCGATCTGCTCGGCGAGCGCCTCGATCCGGTCCATCCGGCGCGCCCCCAGCGCGATGGCGGCCCCAGCGTCGGCGAGCGCCAACGCGGTCGCCTCGCCGATACCGGAGGAAGCACCGGTGATTGCCGCGACTCTTCCCTCCAGTGGCCTCGCCATGAATCGATCCTAGCTCGCGGGGCCGGTTGGCGAGCGAAGTGCGCCCGCGAACACGCCGAGCGCCTAGAGCGCGGCATGCAGCAGTCCGGCGAGCTCGGCCTCGGACGGGGCACCGCCCGGCGTGTTGCCGAGCGCCGGATGCCCAAGCGCCGCGCCAGCGATCTGCGGGATCGAGTCGGGATCGAGTCCCAGCTCGCCGAGCCCGTCGACGCCCGTCTCGGCCGTCAGCCGCGCGATCCGCCCCGGCGCGTTGACCGGATCGCCGTTGGGATCGCCAAGCGCCTCCGCGAAACGCCCCACCGCGAGCGGAGCGCGCGTGACCATCAGCCCTGACGTGTGCGGAAGCATCACGGCGTTTACCTGCGCATGCGGGAGGTCGGCGACTCGCACCGTGGTCTGGCAGAGAGCGTGGTGGACCGCAAGGCCGGTCGTGCCGACCGCGTAGCCGGCCAACAGTGCCGCGAGCGCGAGCGACTCGACATCGGGCGACTCCAGCGGCAGCTGCCCGCCGAACAGCGCTGCCGCACGCAGCGCCGCCATCTCCGCGACCGGATTGGCATGTGGCACGTAGAGCGACTCGAACGCGTGCGCGAGCGCGTTCATCGCCGTGGCGACAAGTTGCTCGCGCCTCAGGCCCGCGGCCAGGCTCGGGTCCCACACGACAAGCGAAGGCCGGACGAGCTGGCCGCCGCGCGTTCCCGTCGGCAGCCGGTGGAACGGAGTCATCGGCGAACCGGCAAGCGTTGTCGGCACGACAGCGCAACCGAGATTCTCCACGCCCGCGACGGCCTTGGCAGCGTCAATCACCCGACCACCGCCGAGCGCCACGACCGGCCGGTCCTGCACTCCGTCCAGCACCTCGGCCGCGGCGTCCGGCACCGAGCCCGGCGGGACGTGGAGGACCGCCGCCGCATCCTGCACCAGCCGAGGCGAGCTTGCCTCGGCCCGTTCGGTTGTCAGCAGCGCGTAGCCGTCGAACCCGCGCTGCGTGAGCAGCCCCGGCGCGTCGTCGAGCGTCCCGAGCCCGAACCGCACCAGCCGCTCGCCGTCGATCCAGGTGAATGCCTCAGCCATGCGGGCCATTGTTGCTGGTCGCAGGCCACCTGCTGTAGAAAGGCTGACGATGCGCGCGTCGTCCCTGACCACCGCCCTCGCCATCGGCGTCTCCCTGGTCGTCGCGACAGGCGCGCAGGCGCAGGTAAGGACCATCGGCGCGAACCTCGACCGCCCGGCCAACGCGCGCTACGGCTGCGAGACGCTGCCGACCGTCGGACCGTTCGGCAACCGGATCTTCCTGCCAAGTGGCGTCGGGACCTGCACCTATGTCGCGACCGGCGGACTCGGCGCCCAGACGGAGGTCGCGCAGGCACCACCGGGAGGCGGTCTCGTGACCCGAGTCCGCGTGCGCACCGGACCGACCGTCGGACCGCTGCAGGTGACGGTGGCGCGTGCTCTGCGCGGCGGCGCCGGCTTCGCCTGCTGCTTCTACGCCGGCGCGAGCCAGCCGTTCGTGCCGCAGCCGAACGCAGTCACACAGGTGGCGGTGCGCCTGCCGATGCGCTCCGACTTCAGCGCCGAGGCCGGCGAGACCGTCGACTACCTTGGCCTGACCGTGCTCGCGCCCGGCGTCCCGGTGCCGCTGCACGACACCGGCGCCGCCGGCGACATTTCCGCGCCCGGAGCGCTCGGCTTCTTCCCCCACCTCAACCCCAACGACGTGACGACCGGACGCGTCGACGGCGCCGGGATCGGCGGCGTCGTGCCACTGCTCGCCGCCGACGTGATCCCGTTCTGCGGCGCGGGCGCCGCGCTGGCCGCCGGAAGGCGGTCTGCCGTACCGGCCGGCGCCGCTCAGACTGGCGGGCGCTGCACTCCCCTGCTGGCGGTGGCCGCCGGGCTTGGCCGTGTGGCCGACGGCCGCGTCGCCCTACGCCTCATCTGCAACGCGCCAGTCCCCTGCGCCGGCCGACTGCGCCTCCAGAGCCGGCGACCGGCCGCCGCATCCGCCACGCGCAAGGCGCGCACCAGGATCTACGCCAGCACGCGCGTCTCGATCCCCTCAGGCGGCGAGACGCGCGTCCGACCGAAGCTGACCCGCGCCGGCCGCAAGCTCATGAAGGGCCGCAAGCGCGCCGGCGCCTGGCTCAACGCCCGGCTGACCCATGGCAGCGCCTCGGCAACCGTCAGTCGCCGCGTCAAGCTGCGTCGCTGAACTACCCTGCAGCCGCTGACGCGGAGCGATCTGCGCGGACTCCTACTGCCGAACCTCCCCATTGCCGAGAACTGCTTGCAGACGTCGCCGCCTACCTGTAGCGCGGTATGCCAGGAGCTGCGCGCAGCCGAGACGCGCGGCGGGGGCTGGTCGACTCCCCAAGTCGAGCAGCTGAGCCGTGAGTCGAGGACTCTGCGAGTCGCGACCGGCCTCTCGAACGCCATCCGACTGACCGGCGGCGTGACGCTAGCTGCCACGGCCTTCGAGGTCGGCTATCGCATCGGATCGGGGCTCAACGCCAAGTTCTTCAAGGTCGGGCTGCCCGCCAAATCGCCGGTGCAAGTCAATGCTCCCCAAAAGCTCTCCTTCTACGAAACCTGCTCGCTGTCGTCTCCGTGCACCATCGGGAGCCCGTACCACGATCAGCCGACGATCACGCGACCGGCGTACGTCTGGACATGGGACGCCGCCTGGCAGAGCCCCTACGGCGCCAACTACTGGAGCTGGCGATCCAACGACGGCAACTGCAGCCATCCGATGCCGCCACCTGACGCGCCACGTGTCTTCGAGTCGATCGCTTCGAGCAGCACCTGCGTCGGCAACCCCGACCTGTCGGGAACCACGACCACCGTCTGGTGGTACCAGGACGACCTCCGCGCCGCCACGCCCGTCCAGGACTACGTAAGCCAGCCCTACACCTACCAAGACTGGCCACCTTCAGACCCCGGCCAAAGCATGGTTGAGACCCGAACCCGCGATGAGCTCGAGGATGGCGAATATCCAATCCTTCGCCAGAAGCTCGAGTACGAGCTCGCAGTGCCTGAGGTGTGCGACCCAGTCGATCCTGACGTATGCAACCCGCCGGAGACCGATCAGGAGCAAGAGAAGAAGTGCGACCTGACCACCCCAGAGGACAGCGATCCCGACCCACTAGTCCCGACTGATCAATTTACCGCTGCTCAGTACGCGACGGTGAACTCATTCACGCGTGTTCCCCTTGGAGGTGGCAGCCCAGTTGCCACAGCCATGAAGGTCGGCTGGACGGGACCGTCGAGCACCTCAGAGTGGAGGGGCTGGGGCTGGCGGCATGTAGCGGCCAAGCACGGATGGGACAGTGCTGACATCGCCGCGACGCAAGCTGCTCTCGCAACGAACCCCACCCTTGACAACGAGCGCCTGATCTACGTCGGGCCGGAGTACAGCCAGAACGGCGTTACGTGTCAACGGAAGGTCGTCGTAGCGGATAGCTCAGCATCCAGCGAGCCAAGCCCCAAGGAGATCATCACCTCCTATGGCATGCTCATCAGCACGCCATGAAGGTCACCGCGACAGGCTCGATTGAAGTCGATCCTCCGTCCGATGAGTACGAGCAAGCGTGCTTGGAGGCGGTGCGCAAGATCATGTCCGACAGCACGACGCTTGAACGTGACAAGGTCGTCGTAGAGAGCGTCGAGCTCGAGACCACGGACGAGGCCCGGCGTACCGTCGTCTCGCTACTCCAGGTGGGCCTGCCTCGCAAAGTGGAGTGGACCCTGTACGAGGACACCTTCCACGGCACCCTGCCGCGAGGACAAGCCGAGAACCCAGAGGGAGTCGCGACCGGCATGTGGATTTGGGCGATGGGCGGCTGAGCCGTCCCAACCCGTCACCTACGGCGTCGCGCTCTTGGCGGCGGCGTCGATGTGGTGCTCGGCCTCGGCGACAGGGGAGTCGGCGAGGGCGTTAGTGATGGCGCGCAGGTAGGCGCGGCCTGAGGCCTCCATGGTGTCGGGCGAGACGCCCTGGCCCTGGGCCGTGACGCCTTCGAGCTCGAGCAGGACGGTGACCTCGGCCAGCGCGTCGCGACCGGCTGTGACAGCGGAGACGTGGTACTCCTTGAGCCGCGCCTCGCGATTGGTCGCGACGTTGAGCGCGCTGAAGAAGGCGTCGACGGGACCGTCTCCGGTGAACTCGCCCTCGGCTACCTCGCCGGCGGGCATCCGCACACGGACACGAGCGAACGGCGAGCGGTCGGAGCCGGCCTCGATGTCGAAGGACTCGAGCACGTAGGCGCTCTCGGACTGGCGCATCTCGTCGGAGACGATCGCCTCCAGGTCGAGCGCCGTCACGTTCTTCTTGCGATCGGCGATCTCCTTGAACCGCTTGAAGGCGGTGTTCAGGGCGGCGCCGTCGACGGTGAAGCCCAGCTCCTCCAGTGCCTTGCGCAGCGCGTGGCGGCCGGAGTGCTTGCCCAGGACGATCGAGTTCGACTCCAGGCCGATCGTCTTCGCATCCATGATCTCGTAGGTCGAGCGCTCCTTGAGCACACCGTCCTGGTGGATGCCGGACTCGTGCGCGAACGCGTTGCGACCGACGATCGCTTTGTTCGGCTGCACCTGGTAGCCGGTCAGGCGCGAGACCAGGCGGCTGGTGCGAGCGATCTCGGTCGTCTCGACGCCGGTCCAGAGGCCGTGCTCGGCCTCGCGGACGGCGAGCAGCATCACGATCTCCTCCAGCGACGCGTTGCCGGCACGCTCGCCCAGGCCGTTGATCGCACACTCGACCTGGCGACAACCCACCTGGATCCCAGCGAACGAGTTGGCGACCGCCAGGCCCAGATCGTCGTGGCAGTGGACCGAGGTCGTGACCTTGGCCAGGTCGGGGACCAACGAGCCGGGGGAGATCGCGCTGCTGGGCGCCATCGACGTGACCGGCGGCGACCACGTAGCCAGCCCGCACGTGCTCACCCTCGTGCGGGCCACCGTGGCCGCCGTCGAGTCGGAGCTGCGCTGGCTGCACCGGGCCGCGCAGGACGGCCG
>CBFGZN010000021.1:0-18404 GCA_965653255.1 uncultured Solirubrobacterales bacterium
TGATCTTGGCGCCGCGGTCGTGCCCGTCGAGTCCGGGCTTGGCGACCACCACGCGGATCTTGCGACCCGTCACCGGGCGATCCTGGGCTGTCTCGGTGTCGGCTGTCATCGTCAAAGCCGCAGCAGTCTACGGCTAAGCGGCCGGAACTTCCAGGATCATCGCGTCGCCCTGCCCACCGCCGGAGCAGATCGCCGCGACGCCGAGACCGCCGCCGCGACGGCGCAGCTCATGGACCAGCGCGCCGAGAATGCGCGCGCCGGAGGCTCCGATCGGATGGCCGAGCGCGATCGCGCCGCCGTTGACGTTGACCTTTGACTCGTCGACGCCGAGCATCCGCACCGAGTTGATCGCGACCGAGGCGAACGCCTCGTTGATCTCGAAGAGATCGATGTCGTCGACGGTCAGGCCGGCCTGCTCGAGGACCTTCTTGGTCGCGTTCGCGGGAGTCCGCGCGAGGTAGGGGAAGTCGTCGGCGACGGCGGCCTGCGCGACGATCGTCGCAAGCGGGGTGCGGCCGTTGGCCTGTGCCCACTCGTCGCTGGCGAGCACGATCGCGCCGGCGCCGTCGTTGACGCCCGGCGCGTTGCCGGCGGTGTGCGAGCCGTCGGGGCCAGTCAGGCCCGGGAGCTTGGCGAGCGTCTCGAGCGTGCTGCCGCGACGCGGGGCCTCGTCGACCTCTACGACCGTGTCGCCCTTGCGCGACTTGACGGTGATCGGGGCGATCTCCTCGGACAGTCGGCCCTCGTCGGTCGCCTCGAGCGCGAGCTCGTGACTACGCAGCGCGAAGCGGTCCATGTCGGGCCGCGTGATCTCGAGCTCGTCGCCGACCTCGGTCGCCTCGACGAACATCTGCTTGCCGGAGAAGGGGTTGGTCAGACCGTCGTGGACCATCGCGTCGAGCGCCTTGGCGTCGCCCATGCGGTAGCCGAAGCGGGCCTTCGGCAGCAGGTAGGGAGCACCGGACATCGACTCCATGCCGGCGGCGACGCCAACGTCGAGATCGCCGGCGCGGACCTGCTGGTCGATGATCCCAGCGGCGCGCATGCCCGAGGCGCAGACCTTGTTGACCGTCTCGGAGGAGACCTCCTTCGGAATGCCGCCCTTGATCTGAGCCTGCCGCGACGGCACCTGGCCCTGGCCTGCCTGCAGCACCTGACCGACGATCACGTGCTGGACCTGGTCGCCGGAGACCTCGGCACGCTCCAGTGCGTTCTCGATCGCGTGGCCACCAAGATCGGTGGCGTCGAACGAGGCAAGCGCGCCACCCATCTTCCCGAATGGGGTGCGGGCGGTGCCTAGGATCACGGTCTTGGGCATGGGGGCGTCGGTCTCCTTCGGTCTGCCTGGGGGGCATGGACCTTATCGGAGCTCTTTCGCGGGACGGCGTCCATAGACTGCTTCGGCATGCGTGAGATCGCCGTCACAGTCCGTCCTGGAGCCCCCGAGGAGACCGCCGCCGACACCCGCGTGCTGGGTCTGTTCGACGGTGAGCATCTGCCTGAGCCGGAGCTGCAAAGGCTCGTCGAGCTCGGCGAGGCGAAGCCGGGCCTGGGCAAGGTCGCGGTCGCGCACGAGGAGGCGCCAGGCGGCGGCCACCGTCGCGTCTTGATCGCCGGTCTCGGCAAGCGCGAGGAGCTCGACGGCGAGGCCGCCCGGGTAGCCGCCGCGGCAGTCGCGGCCCGCGCGCGTGAGCTCGGCGCCGTGTCGCTGTCATGGGCGCTGCCCGACGACGGCGCCGAGGTCGGTCTGGTCGAGGGAACACTGCTCAGGCTCTATTCGTTCGACCGCTACAAGACGAAGCGCGACGACGACCCCAACGGGCTGGAGACGCTCGAGATCGCCGGAGCAGGGGCCTCCGAGGAGGCCGCCCAGCGTGGCCACGTCTCGGCCGAGGCCGTCAATCACGCGCGCGAGCTGCAGAACCTGCCTTCGAACGTCGCCAATCCGGAGTTCCTCGCCGGCCGCGCGCAGGAGATCGCCGACGCCCACGAGTCGGTCGAGCTGGAGCTCTTCGATCGCGGGGAGATCGTCCAGCGCGGCATGGGCGCCTTCGCCGCGGTCGCCCAGGGCACCCATGCCGAGCCCCGGCTGATCGTGCTCCGCTACCGCGGCGGCAGCCAGGGTCCGCACCTCGGCTTCGTCGGCAAGGCGGTCACCTTCGACACCGGCGGGATCTCCCTGAAGCCCGGCGCGAAGATGTCGGAGATGAAGTTCGACATGTCCGGCGGCGCCGCCGTGCTCGAGTCGATCGACGCGATCGCCAAGCTGGCGCTACCGGTGACGATCACCGCCGTCGTACCGGCGACCGAGAACATGCCGAGCGGCCACGCGATCAAGCCCGGCGACATCGTCACCGCGTTCAACGGCAAGACGATCGAGATCAACAACACCGACGCCGAGGGTCGGCTGATCCTCGCCGACGCCCTCTCGTACGCAGTCGAGCAGGGAGCCGAGCGGATCGTCGACCTGGCGACGCTGACCGGAGCGATCATCGTCGCGCTCGGCTCGACCCACGCCGGCCTCTTCTCCAACGACGACGACTGGTTCGAGGAAGTCGACGCCGCGTGCACGGCCACCGGCGAGCTCGGTTGGCGCCTGCCCCTCCACAAGGAGACAGCCAAGCTGGTCGATGGCACCTACGCCGACCTCGACAACGCCCCCGCCGGGCGCAAGGCGTCGTCGATCACGGCCGCCCACTTCCTGAGCAACTTCGTCGGCGACGTGCCCTGGGTCCACATGGACATCGCCGGCACGGCCTGGGAGCTCGGCCGGCCGTATGTCGGCAAGGGCGCCTCCGGCTTCGGCGTGCGGACGCTGATCGAGCTGGCCAGCAGCGCGGCTGACGCATAGGTGCGGCTCTCGCAGCTACTTCTCGCCGCCTTGGTCGCGGCGACCGTCACTGCCTGTGGCTCCCCAGACGCGCTGCCGGAGAGCGACGGCGTCGCGCTCGAGCTGGCACGCAACCGCACGATCGCCACGGTCGAGGTCGAGCAGCGCCTGAGCGAGTCTCCGGCGACTGCCGACCGTCTCACCGCGCGCGTGCGGAGGATCGTCGCCTCGGGGGCGCTCGAGGCGAAGCAGCTCGATGAGTTCGGCCTCGCCGCCCTCGGCGAGCTGCGACAGGCCGTCCCCAGCCTCGTGATCGTCGATCGCCTCGAGGTGCCGCGCGAGCTCGACCGGCCGGCGCTGACGGCATTCCTCGCCGACGCCAGGAGCGATCCCGCCGCCGCCACGCGGCCCGCAGCCGCTGCGGAGGTCGCGCGGATCGTCGCGATCTTCGACGATGCGGACGCCGATCCCGACACCGAGATCCCGGTCGTCGACATGACCGCCGACCTCTATCTCGCCGATCTCGCCGCCCGCCTCCACCCGATCTGGCCGGACCTCGCCGCCGATCTTTCGGCCGTTCGCAGCGATCTCTGACCTAGCATCCAGGCAGTGAGATCGCCCGGACACGTCGCCCTCGGCGCTTGGAGCGGCGGCCGCTTCATGCATTTCGGCGAGCCGATCGACGAGGGACGCCTGGAGGCGCTGTTGCAGCCTGGCAACGGGATCGACACGCTGCTGACCGCCGACGTCTACGGCCAGGGTGCCGCCGACGAGCTCGTCGGCCGCGCCATCGCCGATCTCCCGCGCGACGACTACTGCCTGGTCGGCGCGATCGGGCACGACTTCTACGCCGGCGAGCGCCAGGGCGCCAAAGGCTTCCCGCGCTTCACCGATCCGCTGCTGCGCGGCCCAGATGGCTACGCCGACGACTTGCGGATGGCGACCGAGCGCAGCCTCGACCGCTGCGGTGTCGACAGCTTCGACGTGCTGCTGCTGCACAACCCCGACCGTGTCGGCTACACCAGTGAAGCCGTCTGGGATGCGATGGCCGCGCTACGCGACGACGGGCTAGCCGGCGCGATCGGCGTCGCCCCCGGTCCCGCCAACGGCTTCGTGCTCGACCTGATCGACTGCCTGGAGCGGTTCGGCGACCGGATCGGCTGGGCGATGACGATCCTCGGCCCGCTCGAGCCGTGGCCCGGTGAGCTTGCGCTCCCGGCAGCGGTGCAGGCGCGGGTCAACGTGATCACGCGCGTCGTCGACTACGGCGGTCTGCTCTGGGGTGGCCTGAACTCGGCCGACGGACTCGGCGAGCGCGATCACCGTTCGTTCCGGCCGCAGGGCTGGATCGAACGCGGACGCGAGCGGATCGACCGTCTGCGTCCGATCGCCGACCGGCTCGGACTGACGCCGCTGCAGCTTGGCTGCCAGTGGAATCTCGCCCACGATGCGGTCGCCTGCACGGTGCCGACGCTGATCCAGGAGCGCGGCAGCAACACTCAGTCGGTCGAGGATCAGCGCGCCGAGCTGGCAGCTACGCCGGCCGACGTCATGCTGACTACCGCCGACGTGAATGAGATCCGCTCGATCGGCGACAACTCAGGATCGATGGCCCTGAAGGGCGGCGCGCCGGATCACGACGGTGACGAGCGGCCGGACCGCTGGGCGCTGACGCCGGAGCTGATCGCCGCAGGCGAGCGCTGGGGCATCGAGCCTCAGCGCGATCTCAGCCTTCTGACACGGTCTCCCTGAGCTCGCGCTTCAGCACCTTCCCCGTGGCGTTGCGCGGCAGCTCGTCGAGAAACCGGATCTCGCGCGGCACCTTGTAGCGAGCGAGGTTCTGCTTGACGTAGGCCTTGAGGTCCTCCTCACCGACTTCGGCGCCCGGTGTGCGCACCACGAAGCCGAGCAGCCGTTGGCCGAACTCGTCGTCGGGCACGCCCAGGGCCGCCGCCTCCGTCACCGCCTCGTGACGGGCGAGCAGATCCTCGACCTCCTTCGGGAAGACGTTCTCGCCACCCGAGACGATCATCTCGTCGTCGCGACCCTCGACGAACAGCCGTCCGCCGGCGTCGAAACGACCGACGTCGCCAGTCGCCATCAGGCCGTCGATCTCGTCCTTCGTGCCACCGCCGGTATAGCCCTCGAAGAGGAACTCGTTGCCGACGAAGATGCGTCCGGTCTCACCCTGGGGAACCGCCCGGCCGCGCTCATCATAGAGCCGTACCACCGTGCCCCGCGGAGGTGTGCCCGCGGTACCGGGCGCAGCCCGCATCTCATCAGGGCCGGCGATCGTCGCCCAGGCGACCTCGGTCGAGCCATAGAGGTTGTAGAGCGTGTCTCCGTAAGCGTCCATCCACTCGGTTGCGAGGTCGCCTGGCAGCGCCGAGCCGCTAGCTGCGACGATCGACAGCGAACTGGTGTCGTACTTGCTGCGCGTCGCTTCAGGCAGATCGAGGATGCGCTGCATCATCACCGGCACGACCACAAGCGAATCGGCACGGGAGCGCGCGATCGCCGCCAAGCTTGCCTCTGGATCGAAGCGGCGATGCAGGACCAGCGTGGAGTTGAGCATCAGCCCGATCGTGAAATGCGCAAATCCCCAGGAGTGGAACAGCGGCGCGGCGATGTGGGTCGTCTGACCGCGCTTCAGCGGGATCTTCGAAAGCAGCGAGATCGCCGGGTCGAGCGAGGTCGGCGACGAGCGATTCGCGCCCTTGGGCGAGCCAGTCGTGCCCGACGTCAGGATCACCGTTCGGCCGACATGGTCGGGAACAGGCGGTAGCTCGTCGGAGCCAGCAGCGATCAGATCGTCGAGCGTCGGATCGGAGACATCGTCGCTGTCACACCATGCGACGAAGCACGAGCGGTCCGCTCCTGCCCGATCGAGCAGGCCGGAGAACTCCTCGTCGTAGATCAGTGCAGTCGGCCCCTCACGTTCGACCACCTCGGCGAGCTGCGGGCCGGCGAACGCGGTGTTCAGATAGAGGGCGTCGGCGCCGAGCTTGGCGGTCGCGACCGTCGCCTCGACGAACCCGCGGTGGTTGCGGCACATGATCCCGATGCCATCGCCCTCCTCCAAGCCGGCAGCGGCGAGCGAATTGGCGAGCGCGTTGGTGCGCCGGTCGAGCTCGCCGAAGCTGAGCGATCCGCGCTCGTCCACGATTGCGGTGGTGTCGGGACAGAGCCGCCCGGATGTGATGTATCCGGAGGCGGGCCCACGCCCCCAGCGCTTGAGCGTCGAGACGACTCCGACCAGCTTGTCCGGACGAACCGGTCTGACGATGCCCGCGTCGGCCAAGACCTTGACGCCTTCCGCCTTGTGAGCGAGGGCGTCGAGAAGTGCCCTGCCGCGTTCTATCGGCCGGTCTGCCGCCATGAGCGGCCGGAGTCTGGCAGGTTCAGCGCTTCTGCTGCTCCCGTGGCGGCCGGGGCGGATTTGCCTTGCGCTCCGCCGTGGTCATCTTGCGAATCACGAGCGAGCCCTCCTCGACCTGCTGCTGAACCTGCTTCAGCTTCTCCTCGCGTCGCTTGTCCTGCTGCTCGCGTACGGTCCTCGCCATTGCGGGAGTGCCTCGCTTTCGATAGCCAGCGTCACCTCTAAAGGTAGCCGCTCATGACCCCGGAACCTCCGGATTTGCGTATGCGTCCTTCTCCCAGGGCGGTGAGATGCCCGGGTCGAGGCGCCGGTAGCGCGTCTTGTCGATCCCCTCGAGCGGGACCAGACGGATCGTCTCAGCCGTCGCGGTGCGCTCATGCAAGCCATTGCCGGGAAGTTCGTCGGTGGGCACGTGACCTGCGTGGCTGCCGCGCGAGACGCGTGTCCAGCCGGTGACAGGACCCCAGCGTCCGACGCAGCGGCGCTGCTTGCACCACTGCCAGTGACCATGAGACGTAACGCGCACCGCCGTACGCCCATCGGCCTCCACGCGAACCGTGACGCCCTCCCAGTCGTCTTCATGAAAGCCCGGGTAGTCGTCCGAGCCGCTGACCAGTTGGGCGATCTGTCCCGCAGGGCTGTGCTTCCAGATCCTGTCCGACCCTGCCCAGGTCGTGTTGGAATCGGGGTAGTAGAACCAGTACTGGATATACCGCCGGTCGCCGCGTCGGAATAGGTGGGTGAAGACCGTAAGCGGCAGACCAGCCTCACTGAGGTGAACATCGAGCTCCCGATCGTCCGGAGCAACTGCACACGCGACGGCGCGGCAGCTTCGCCAGTCGACAGGAATCTGCCGCTCGCCTGGCTCGAAGATCAACCCCTGGAGATGACGTCTTACGAGGTCTGCGTCCTCGGCACCGTAGACCCGGCTCAAGTCGTCGCCGCAGTCTCCCTTCACCGTGCACGTCAGGCGGTGCGCCAACGCTCCACCAAACGACCAGCCGTCAACAGCCGGTACCGCAGTCAGGACACCCCCGATCGCAAGCGCCACGACGGCGATCAGCCCAATCCACTCCACCGACGCCTGGCCGCCTTGATCCCGCATCCCCACAGCATCGAACGACCGGAGTTACAAGAAGCAACGCCCGTGCTCGACTTGCGTACCGCAACCGCGGCGATGCATTTACACATTCGCGTTTCTTGTTGTTTAAAACAATCCGGAGCGCCTTGCTCGAACCGCTCGCTGTAGGTTCGCCCGCGATGGGGGCGGCCCACCAGGAGTCAGATGGATCGATCCACAAGCCGGACGATCGGCTCCCCCGCGGCAGCCACGGACTCCCGCCCGAGTTCGTCGTTCACTCTCAGCGCGATCGCCTGTTTGCGGGAATGGCGCGGGTGATGCTCCGTCGCGGTTATGCGGCGACGACTGTCGACGAGATCGCCGCCGAGTCAGGGGTGTCCCGAAAAGCGCTGTACACGCATTTCTCGGGCAAAGAGGACGTGCTCTTGCAAGCCCATCGCACAGTCGTGGAGCGGATCGTTGCCGGCGCCGGGTCGGCGGCGGCGGATCAAGACGACTGGCGAGCTGCCCTGCGCTCGTTGTTGGACTGGGGTCTCGAGCTCTTTGCCCGCGAGCCCGCCCTCGCCAATTTGTCGCTGGTCGAGATCGCAGCGGCAACACCGGCTTCCAGACAACTGCAGCGGGAGACCCTGGACAAGATCCGGACGCTGATCGAACGGGCGACTACTGAGAGCAACCGCAGTGCGACCGATGTCGCGATCGACGGAATGCTCGGCGGAATGGCCTATGTGGTCGCGAAGGCCGCGGAGGAGGGAGACCCCGCCGAACTACCACTGCTACGACCGGAACTGATGGCATGGTTATTGCTGGTGCTCGACGGACCGGAAGCCGCGGAACGCGAGCTCAGCACCAGCTAGCGCCCCGGCGGAGAGCCGAGCGCCACCAACAGCTCGAGGCGCTCGGCGACACTAGCTATGCCGGCGCGAGTGCGATCTGGGTCGGTTGCTCCGAGCCAGTACTCGTTGCAATCGTCGGCGAGCTGCTCGGCGGCGAGGCAAAGCGTGTCGTAGACAGCGCTCCAAAGGACGACACGAGATCCGGTCAGCGCACACGGCCGCGCGACCGCCGGCGCCCGATCGCCGATCTGCCCGAGCAGGCTCCGCACCTCCCCTACATGACCCGGGTCGTCAAGTCGCCCGGTCAGGCTTTGCCGGATCGCCTCGACGTGCTCCGCTGAGACCTGAATTGTTGCTTCAGACATGGTGCCCTCCCTTCGGGCAGATCTTCGGTGGTGACCAAACATATGTTCGGTCGCGGACATCCGGGCGACACAACTGCCCGGCGCCACACAGTCGTCGCCGACTCGTTGCAGCCGTCTCAGTTTCTTAGCATATATGCGCTGTTGTGTAACCGAGTCGGGCGGTCCGTTACGATCCCGCGCCGTGAACTTCGATCTGACTGACGAGCAGGCAGCCATCCAGCGACTCGCACGCGACTTCGCGCAGCAAGAGGTCAAGCCGGTCGCCGAGGAACTCGACCGCGAGAAGCGATTCCCGTATGAGATCGTTGCCAAGCTGGGCGAGCTTGGGCTGATGGGGGTGCCGTACCCCGAGCAGTACGGCGGCGGCGGCGCGGACACCCTGTCGTATGCGCTCGTCATCGAGGAGCTGGCACGCATCGATTCATCAGTCGCGATCACCGTCGCGGCTCACACCTCGCTCGGCACTTGGCCGCTCCATGCTTTCGGCAGCGAGGAGCAGAAACAAGAGTGGATGCCGCGCCTGACAGCAGGCGAGCTGCTTGGCTCGTTCGGCCTGACCGAGCCGGAGGCCGGGTCGGACGCCGGCAATGTGCGTACGACCGCAAGCCTCGCCAATGGCGAGTGGAAGGTCGACGGAGCCAAGCAGTTCATCACCAACGTCGGCACCGACATATCTGGCTTCGTGACGATCACCGCCCGCACCGGCGACGGCGAGATCTCGAACATCATCGTGCCGCGCGGCACGCCCGGCTACGAGATCGGTCCTGCCTACCGGAAGATGGGCTGGAACGCGTCCGACACGCGGCCGCTGTCGTTCGACGACTGCCATGTGCCGGAGGAGAACCTGCTCGGGCCGCGCGGCATGGGCTTCAAGCAGTTCCTCCAGACGCTCGACGGCGGGCGGATCTCGGTTGCCGCAATGGGCGTCGGACTCGCTCAAGGCGCCCTCGACGAGGCTCTCGCCTACGCCAAGGAGCGCCAGGCGTTCGGCAAGCCGATCGCCAAGTACCAGGCGATCCAGATGAAGCTCGCTGACCTCTCGACCGAGATCGAGGCCGCCCGGCTGCTGACCTACAAGGCGGCCGTGGAGAAGGATCTCGGCAGGAACTTCTCGCTCACCGCTGCCCAGGCGAAGCTGAAGACCGGCCGCCTCGCGGTCCGCGCAACCGAGGAGGCCGTGCAAATCCACGGCGGCTACGGCTTCATCGAGGAGTACCCCGTCTGCCGCTTCTACCGCGACGCGAAGATCCTCACGATCGGCGAGGGCACCGACGAGGTTCAGCAGATGGTGATCGCCCGCACCCGCGGCGCCTGAGCCGCGATAGGCGTCGCATGCCGGCGTCATCGGCCTCTCGTGTGCGGACGCACACGTCGCGGCCTGCTTCCTTGGCCTGCTCGCCTCTCGCGGCTCAGGAACGTTCGAGCAGGCGAGTAGCAGCGCTGGACGGGTCGAGCCTGCGTGCCACGACCTCGTCGAGCAGCTCGCGCACCGACTCGTCGTCGTGGAGCGACTCCTCGAGCTGACGGCGCAGACGGCCCGCGGCGAGCGCGAGCACCTCGTTCATCAAGTTGCGGCGACGCCGCTCGACGAGCGTGCCCTCGCTCTCGATGTGCTCGCGATGCGACTCAATCGCCTCGATCAACTCGTCGATCCCCTCACCGCGCGACGCCTCGGTCTTGACGATCGGGACCCGCCAGTCCTTCTGCGGCCCGAGCGACAGCACGCCGCGGATCTCGCGAATCATCGTGTCGGTCAACGGATGGTCCGACTTGTTGACGACGATCACGTCGGGGATCTCCATCACGCCGGCCTTCAATGCCTGGATCGAGTCGCCGGATCCAGGCATCAGCGCCAGGACGACCGTGTCGGCGTGGTCGATGATGTCGACCTCAGCCTGGCCGACGCCGACAGTCTCGAGCAGGACGACGTCCTTGCCCGAGGCGTCCATCAGCAGCGCCGCCTGCAGACAGGCCTCGGAGAGGCCGCCGAGCGCGCCGCGATTCGCCATCGAGCGGATGAACACCCCCGAGTCGAGGAAGTGCTCGGTAAGCCGGATGCGATCGCCGAGCAGGGCCCCCTTGGTAAATGGCGACGAAGGGTCGATCGACAGCACCGCGACCTGCCGGTCGCGCGCGCGGTACTTCGCGGTCAGACCGCCGATCAGCGTCGACTTGCCGACCCCGGGCGGTCCGGTGAAGCCGACGACCGTCGCCTTACCGGTCTGCGGATAGACCTCCCGCACCAGCGCCCAGCCCTCCGGGTCGTCGTTCTCGACCAACGAAATTGCGCGTGCCAGCGCGCGCTTGTCGCCCGCAAGCAGCTTGTCGGTCAGCTCTGCGGCTGTAGATGCCCTGGTAGCCATGCAGCGCTGATCCTATGGATCGGCCAGCCGCGACTACTCGTAGGCCAACGCCTCGAGAACGTCGAGCTTCGCGGCCCGGCGAGCGGGCCCGATCGCCGCAACGACGCCGGCAAGCGCGGCGAGCACCAGGATCACGATCAGCTGCCCAACGGGATAGGCAAGCTCGAAGCCCTCGTCGGCGAGCGGTCGCGAGATCAGCGCTGCGAACAGCACGCCGAGCGCGGTGCCGAGCAGGGCGCCAATCAGCGCAGTGATCACCGCCTCGTAGCGGATCACGCGCTTGACCTGGCGCCGCGTCATCCCGACGGCACGCAACATCCCGAGCTCGCGCGTGCGCTCGTGGATCGACAGCGCGAGCGTGTTTACGATCCCGAAGATCGAGACGATCACGGCAAGCGACAACAGCGCGTAGACGAGACCCACAAGAGCACCGATCTGCTCCTCCTGGGACTTCTTCAGCTCCTCTTGGTTGAGCGCCTCGGCCGACGGATAACGCGTCGAGACGAGTCGCTTGACCCGCTGCTCGACGGCTGCGGCGTCGGCGCCCGGTGCGAGCCCGACAAGCACGTAGGTGTCGCGTGTCTCACCGAAGTAGCGCGCCATCGCCGCCTGGTCGATTACGAAGCTGCCGAGGAAGTCGGTGCGATCCTTGATCGCGGCAACGATCTCGAAGGTCGTGCGCTGGCCACTCGGGGTGAGTACGCGCAACGTGTCCCCGAGCTCGAGATCGTTCGATTTCGCATAGGCCTCGTCGACGACGGCCTGGCGCGGCGTCAGGTTGGCGATCGCATCCGACGAGCCGTCGGTGAAGTCGAAGTTGAAGACGTCGCCGATCGTCGCGGGGTCGACGCCGGAGAGCCGCTGCTGTCCCTGCTCGCCAGCCAGCTTCGCGTAGCTGAAGCGGATCGAACCGACGTCCCCAACCCCAGGCACACGACTGACGTCACGCGCGATCACGTTCGGGATCGGCGAGAAGCCGTCGGTGCTCTGAACGGTGATGTCACCCTGGAAGTTGGTGTCAATCGCCGATGCGATCGAGCGATTAAGCCCGGCGGCGAACACGGTCACGAAGACGACCAGCGCGAGGCCGATCATCAGCGCCGCGGAGGTCACCGCCGTGCGGCCGGGCTTACGCATCGCGTTCTCGCGCGCAAGCCGCCCCGTCAAGCCGCGTAGACGCTCCAACGGCCAGCCGGCGACCGAGGCCAGCGGCTTGACGAGCCGCGGGCTGTAGAGCGAAGCCGAGAACAGGATCGCAGCGGAGCCGGCGCCCATCAGTCCGGCCGCCGAGCCCGAGGACTCGAGGTTGCCGAACAAACCGATCAGCAACATCGCCAGGCCGCCGATACCGAGCAGGCCGGCGAACGCCGCGAGGATCCTGCCGCGACGACGACTCTCTGGCAACGCGGCCTCCAGCAAGGCGGCCATCGGCGATATACGCGTCGCTCGCAGCGCCGGAGCTAGCGATGAGGCCAGGGTGATGCCGATGCCGAGAACCAGCGAGACGACGATCGTCCGTGTCTCGAGCACCAGGCCCGTGTTCGGCAGGTCGATGCCAAACGACTTGAACATCGCGTTGAGCCCGCTCGCGATCCCGATCCCGGCGAACAGACCTGCCACCGACCCGACGACGCCGATGATCAGCGCCTCGATCAGAACGGCCGACAGGACCTGACCGCGCGAGGCGCCCAGCGTGCGCAGCAGCCCGAACTCGCGCACCCGCTGGGCGACGGTGATCGAGAAGGTGTTGAAGATCTGGAAGCCTCCAACGACCAGCGCGATGCCCGCGAACACGAGTAGCGCGATCTTCAGGAAGCTGAGGTCGCTGCTGATGTCGTCGGTCTGGCGCTGCGCGTTCTGCGCGCCGGTCTCGACCTGGACGGTCGGTGGCATGACGCGCGCGATCTGCTTCTGGAGCTCCGCGGGCGTCACCCCGTCGGCCGCCTCGACCGAGATCTGATCGAACTTGCCGACCTTGCCCGCAACCAGCTGCGCCTGTGGCAACGTCAGGGTGAGAGTGCTGGAGCCGCCCGTCGACGTGTCCCCGAGCTTGTTGAGCCCGACGATCCGGTAGCGCCGCAGCTGGACCTCGCCAACGACTCCGATCGTGTCGCCGATCGAGATGTTCTCGCGGTCGGCTGTGGTCTGATCGAGAGCGGCCTCGCGCGGTGCGCTCGGAACGCGTCCGCTAACGTAGGTGAGGGTGTCGAACGGCTTCTCCGACACCGACGTGACGAACTGCGGCGCGAAGCCCGCTCCAAGCGTCTCGCCCTTGGCGTCTGTCAAGCGAACGATCGAGAAGATCCCGCCCTCAGCCTTCTCGACCCCTGGCACCCGCTCGACGCGGTCAAGCAGCGCCGCCGGGAAGGCGGGCGGCTCGCTGGCGTCCTGAGCGACGATCTCCTTCGGCGTGACGACGACGTCGGTGCCCTTCAGGGCCGTAGTGAAGATGTCGTCGAACGACCGGTTGATCGTGTCGGTGAGGATGTAGGTGCCCGCAACCAGCGCGACACCGAGCAGGACCGCGAGGATCGTGCTGAGGGCGCGCAGCTTGCGCGCCGCCAGGCCTTTGAGTGCGACGGCGACCATGTCGCTACGCCACGGCCTTCATCAGCTCGAGGACGTCCTCCTCGCCGCCCGCCACGCCGTCATGGGCCACCTGCCCATCGCGTAGTACGACGAGCCGGTCGGCATAGGCCGCGGCGTGCGCCTCGTGGGTGACCATGACCACGGTCTGACCGAACTCGTCGACCGAGCGGCGCAGCAGGCCGAGGACCTCCTCGGACGCCTTGGAGTCGAGATTGCCAGTCGGCTCATCAGCGAACACGACCGCCGGCTTCGAGACGAGCGCGCGCGCCACGGCAACACGCTGCTGCTGGCCGCCGGAGAGCTCCGCCGGCCGGTGGGTACGCCGATCGCCGAGCCCGACGATCTCGATCAGCTGCTCGAACCACTCTGGATCGGGCTTGCGGCCGGCGATCGAGAGCGGGAGGCGAATGTTCTCCTCGGCCGTCAGGACAGGCAACAGGTTGAAGAACTGGAAGACGAACCCGAGCTTGTCGCGGCGCAACTGCGTCAGCTTGCCGTCATCCAGGTCGGCCAGCTCGACGCCGTCGAGCTGCACCGAGCCGCTCGTCGGCTTGTCCAGACCGGCCAGGATGTGCATCAACGTCGACTTCCCGGAGCCCGAGGGGCCCATGATCGCCGCAAACCGACCGCGCTCGAACTGGGTCGAGACGCCGGCGAGCGCATCCACCGCCGCCTCCCCCTCGCCATAGCGGCGACGCAGTTCCGTGGCAGTCACGATGCTCGAAACGTTCATGGCGGGCACTTTGCCAGGTGTTGCACCCGCGCGTACTGCAGGAAGCTGGCGAGCCGCGCTGCGGATATCCACACCCCTATGCCGCTATGCGCGAAGGTAGGCGAGGACCGCCAGCACGCGCCGGTGGTCCTCGGCCGCCGGGCTGAGGCCGAGCTTGCCGAAGATGCTAGTCACGTGCTTCTCGACCGCGCGCTCGGTGATCGTCATCTGACCGGCAATCGCGCCATTCGAACGTCCCTCCGCCATCAGCTCCAGGACCTCGCGCTCACGCGGCGTGATCTCCTCGAGCGGGTCGTCGCGGCGGCGGCGCCCCAACAGCCCGGCGACGACCTCCGGATCGAGCGCCGATCCGCCGCCGGCGACCTGCCGCACCGACTCGGCGAACCGCTCGACGTCGGCGACACGGTCCTTGAGCAGGTAGCCGACGCCGCCGCTGCTCTCGCCCACCAGGTCGAGCGCGTAGCCCTCCTCGATGTACTGCGACAGCACGAGCACCGCCGTCTCGGGCTGACGCGAGCGGATCTCCAACGCCGCGCGCAGCCCGTCGTCGCTGTTGTCGGGCGGCATCCGAATGTCGACGACCGCGACGTCGGGCTTGTGGGCGTAGACCTTGCGCCGCAGATCGTCGGCATCGCCGGCCTGGCCGACGACCTCGAAGCCGTTCTCCTCCAGCAGCCGCACCACGCCCTCGCGCAGCAGCACCGAGTCGTCCGCGACGACTACACGCACGGGATCCTCGCCGTCACGGTCGTCCCCTCGCCCAGGCGCGATTCGACGTCGAGGCTGCCGTCGAGCGCCTCGACGCGATCGGCCAGTCCGCTCAGCCCGCTGCCCGCGGTCGGATCCGCGCCACCGACGCCGTCGTCGCTGACCTCTACCTCGACGGCACCGTTCTCGCGCCGCAGCTCCACAGTCGCCCGCGTCGCCGCGGCGTACTTGGCGACGTTGGTGAGCGCCTCGGCGACGACGAAGTAGGCGGCCGACTCGACCGCCTCCGGCAGGCCCTCGTCGCCGCTGCGACGCAGCTCGACGGGCAGCGGCGCGCGACCGGCGAGCGCCTCGAGCGCGGCAGCGAGACCGCGGTCGCTGAGCACCGCGGGATGGATTCCGCGCGCCAGCTCGCGCAGCTCCGCGAGCGCGCGGCCGAGCTCCTCGGCGGCACCGTCGAGCAGTTGCTCGGCAGCGTCTGGATCGTCGCGGACCTGCCCGCGCGCCAGCCGCAGGTCAAGCGCGAGCGAGACCAGCCGCTGCTGCGCGCCGTCGTGGAGGTCACGCTCGATCCGTCGCCGCTCGGCGACGCCGGCCTCGACGATCCGCTGGCGCGATGCGCGTAGCTCCTCGACGCGCGCCTGCAGCTCGGCGTCGAGGCGCACGTTCTCCGCCTCGAGCACATCCGCGTCAACCAGCCGGCTGCGCGCCAGCGCGCCGAGGAAGGCGTAGGGCATTGCCGCGAAGCAGGCGACGCCCGAGATGAAGAAGACCGTCTCGACCCAGTCGGGAGTTCCCGCGAGGTCGACCGCGAGCGTCAAGACGAGCATCGTTAGCAGCAGGCCGATCAGCAGGTAGACCGGTCCGAGCAACGTGGCGCGCCCCGGACCGGCCTCGCGCCAGCGGCGGACCAGCGTCGCGATCACGACCCCCAGCAGGACGACCGCGACCACGCTGAAGGCGATGTCCAGCACCGTCGCGATGTCGGCGTTGGGACTGACCAGCGCCAGGTTGTCCGGGCACTCGGGGCAGCCGTCGTCGGCCGGATCGAGGAACAGGCCCATCACCAGCAGCCCGACCGTCGTGATCGCGTAGGCGACCGCGACGACGATCCGGTCGCGGCGCTCGGTTAGCTCACCGCTCGGATAGGAGAGGACGAGCTGCATCGTCGCGGCGACGTAGACGCTGCCGAGCGCGTTGCCGATGGTGAACAGCAGCGGCAAGTCGGAGGCGCTCAGCTGGCTGACGAACCAGAGGAAGCCGATCAGCGTCATCAGCGGCCCGATCTGGTTCGCCGGCCGCCGCGCCCAGAGGAAGAGCCCGGTGCCGATGAAGCCCCAGCCGGCTGCCAGCGTGATCGCGAGCTGCACGCCGCGCAGGCCCGCGAAGTCGCTGCCGAGGATCAGCGGTATCTCGGCAAGGCCGAACAGCAGCCCGACGACGCCGATCGCAACCAGCGCGCGGCGCAGGCCGATCACGCGAGCAGCTCCTCGAGCGCGGCGCCGGACAGGTCGGACTTGGCGATGAAGCCGCGCGCGCCGCTGTCGCCGGCGAGTGAGCCGTAGTCGTCGCCGTCTCGGCTCGACACCAGGACGACCGCCGCCGACGCGCCGGCGCGCGTCAGCCGGCTCGTGACCTCGAAGCCGTCGATGTCGGGCAGCTGGACGTCGAGCAGCACGACGTCGGGGCTCAGCTCCGCCACCGCCGCAAGCGCCGCGGCACCGTCCGCGGCCTCACCGACGACCGCATAGCCCTCCGACTCGAGCAGCCGCCGTGCGGTCGCCCGAAAGCCGGGGTGGTCGTCGACGATCAGGACGCTGGAAGCCATCGCCGACCATTCTCCACGGCGCGGGCGCGTACGCCAATACGGGTAGCCGCACCCTCCGCGGGCCTATCATCCGCTACCGGATGCAGAGTCCAGCGACCGAGGTTGAAGTGGCGCCCGACGTGCGGCGGCCCCCGCCCCCACTCCACGGCAGTCCGCTGACGCTGTTGCGCTTCATGCGCCGCAATCGCATGCTCAGGCCGAAGTACGCGCGACTGCTCGCCGGTCTCCTGCGGAGGCGCTGGCTGACGCGCTACGGCCGCCGCCTGCACAGCGACGGCATCGCGTTCGTCGCACCCGACGTGGTCGTCCAGATCGGGCCGAAGGGGCGCGTCGAGCTCGGCCGCTGGTCGTGGCTTGGACACGGCACGAAGATCCGCTGTCACGAGGGGACGGTCTCGATCGGCGCCAAGACCGTGATGGGCCAGGAGTGCACGATCTCCGCCTATCAACACGTCTCGATCGGGCGCGAGTGCGTGGTCGCCGACCGCGTGATGCTGATCGACTTCGACCACGGCATGGTCGAGGTCGAGCGCCCGATCCGGCTCCAGGGCATCTACAAGCGCGACGTGCGCGTCGGCAACAACGTCTGGATCGGCTACGGCGCCTGCATCCTGCGCGGCGTCACAGTCGGCGACAACGCCGTGATCGGGACCAATGCCGTCGTCACCGACGACGTTCCCGACAACGCCGTCGTCGGCGGCGTGCCGGCAAAGGTCATTCGGATGCGCGACGAGCCACGGGCGATGCGGTGGCGATAGACACCGACAGGCCCGCCGGCGTCCTGGCACGCGGGCCGTGGGATCCGGCAGACGTCTCGACGCGCTGGAGCGAGCGGCCGTTCGAGCCCGACGCCAGCAGCTCCGCAGCGGCCGATGCTGCCCTCGCCGAGTTGGGCGAGCGCGGCTCGCCGACCCATGACGGCCTCGGCGCCCGAGTCGCCGGCTACGAGCACGGCCCTAACGGCATCGTGCTCGACATGGAGCCTGTTCGCTGGGCGCTCCGCCTCGCCGACGATGCCGTCGACAGCATCTCTTCGCTCTGCGTCGTGCGCGATGCCGACGGACGCTGGCTCGCCGGCCGGCGCGCTCCGTGGGTCGCTAGCTGGGCCGGCCGCTGGGCGCTCGGTGCCGGCGGCGCCGTCGAGGTCGGCGAGAACCCCGCCGAGACCCTGTCGCGCGAGCTCGAGGAGGAGTGGTCGGTCGCACCCGAGCGCCTCAGCGCCGAGGCGCTGATCCGCCTGCCGACCGGACTGCTCCTGTTCGTCGGCCTCGCCCATCTGCCGCCAGGCGCCGAGGTGACGATCGATCCAGAGCACGACATGCATGCCTGGTGGCCAGCCGACATCTCAGCGTGGCCCGACGAGGCCGACGCACCGCTGCGCCTGATGGCGACGATGCTCGCCGGCTAGCCGCCGGTCCAGGAGTGCGGTTTTCCGCACCCTGATTCACGGGGCAGCCGCATTTGAACCGCTCCCCGCCGCTGGAAGCCTCCTGGTATGGCCAATACCGGCCCGAAAGGAGACAGCATGCGAGAGCAACGAAACATCGCCGCGCGGGCCGGGCGCTGGAGTGCCCAGCACCGCAAGAAGGCCATCTTCGGGTGGCTTGCCTTCGTGATCGCCTCGGTGGTGATGGGGGGCGCGCTCGGCGTCAACACGCTGGCGTCCAACCTGTTCGACAAGTGGGGCCTGTC
>CBFGZN010000022.1:0-18379 GCA_965653255.1 uncultured Solirubrobacterales bacterium
ACCTCGCGATCACGCCGGACAAGGACTACTACGAGGGCCCGCCCGCCAAGCCGGGCAACAACCTGTTCGGCATCTTCCTCCTCGTCTGCAACCCGGAGGAGCCGGGCGAGGGCAAGACGCTCGAGAGCGCGTCGGAGTTCGTCGTGACCGACAACCAGGGCGAGGAGTTCGAGCCGATCGAGCTGCCCGAGGACAACGCCTTCGCCTACAACGCCCGCGAGCTGACTCCGGGCGCCTGCATCCCCGAGGACGGCAGCGTCGCCCAGCAGGGCCCGACCGCCGGCTCGATGCTGCTGTTCGACTTCCCGCTCGAGAACACCGAGAACCGCCCGCTGGAGCTGGAGATCACCAGCCCGCCGCAGCCTGGTCATCCTTCCGAGACCAAGCGCTTCCATCTAGACCTCTAAGAGAGGTCTAGCGCTTCAGGCCCGCGACTAGAACGCCCTGCGCGGCTGGCGCGGCGGTGGCTCCACCGGCGCCGTTGCGGACGAGCAGGACGGCGACGACGATGCGTGGCTTGCCGGCGGGCGCGTAGGCGGTGAACCAGGCGTCGGTGTTGGCGGGGTCGCCGTCGCGCAGCGCGGCCTCGGGGTCGTCGCCGCGGGTGTCGCCGAGCTCGGCGGTGCCGGTCTTGCCGGCGACGTCGACGCCCTCGACCTGGGCGAGCGTGCCGGTGCCGTAGTCGACGACGCCGAGCATCAGCTTCTCGACCGTCTTCGCGATGTCGGCGGGGATCGCGCGGATACCGCCGGCGCGACTGGAGCGCGGCGTGAGCGTCGGTCGCATGCGGACGCCACCGTTGGCGATCGTCTGGGCGACGGTGGCCATCTGGAGGGTCGTCGCGAGTGTCTGAAACTGGCCGATCGCCGTTGAGCCAACCTCGAGCGGGCTAACGATCGCCGATGCGTCGGGGATCGTGCTCGGCAGCGCCCCGGGGATCTCTGGGTCCTCGTTCCAGCCAAACTGCTCGGCCTCCTCGACCAGCTGCTGGGCGCCGACCTCGACCCCGAGCGGGGCGAAGACGGAGTTGCACGAGTGGGCGAAGCTGTTCGCGAAGTCGCCACCGCACGACTCGCCGCTCGCGTTGGCGAGCTCGACGCCGTCGATCGTCGCCGCGGTCTCGATCGGGAACTCGTCGGACAGCTTGACCTTGCCGGCCTCCAGCGCCGCCGCGGCCGTCACGATCTTGAACGTCGATCCCGGCGGCTGGGGCGCCGAGAACGCGACGCCGGCGAGCGCCAGGATCTCGCCGCTACGCGGATCGAGCGCCGCTACGCCGCCGAGGCGGCCCGCCAGGGCGACGTCGGCGGCCTCCTGGACGCCGGTGTCGATCGTTGTCTTGACCGGCTTGCCCGGTCGCGGCTCGCTGCGCGCCAGCACGCGGCTGCCGGCGAGCAGCTCGCCGCCAGGCTTGCCGGCGAGCTGATCCTCGAAGACGCGCTCGAGCCCGCTGACGCCGACCGGCGTGCCTTCGGGGAAGCCGCGCGAGTAGAGCTTCTCCTGCTCCGCGGCGTCGGTCGGCGCCTCGAGCGCGCCGGCAATCGAGGAGGCCACGGCGAGCGGCGAGCCGCGGCCGTCGGCGGGCCCCTCGGCGAGCACCTGGCCGTCGGCCGTCAGCAGCTTGGCGCGCTCCGGGGCGGTCGTGCGACGGCTGAGCGCGACACCGGGCGCCAGGCCCGGGAAGACGAGGTGGGGCCGCCAGTCGACGGCGCCGTCGACGACCGGCAGCTCGACCTGGCCCTCGACCGGCCCGAATGCGGCGGTGTGGGCGGTGACGGGCAGGCGGGCGACGTCGCCGTCGGTCTCCGGGTCAGCGATCGCCAGGCGTTGCGTCGTGGCCGTCGCGGCCGCGTCGCCGTACGCGGTGGCGAACTGGTCACGCGAGATCGCCGCGCGCGTCTCGGCGGAGAGCAGGCGGTGCATCGCGGCGTAGTCCTCCTTCTGCCAAGCAGCAGAGAAGGCGCGCGCGACGCGCTCGGTGTCGGAATCGTGGCCGCCGCCGACAGTCAGCCCGAGGACGAATGCCAGCACCGCGAGCACCGCCGCGGCGGGCAGCGCGCGGTGGGTGAGGCGCCGCCGTCGCTCGAGGGTCAGGTCAGCCGGCACGGTTGGCAGGAGGCTACCGTCCAGCCCCCATGACTCCGCTCGACTGGATCATCGTCGTCTTCGCGGCAGGGATGGTCGTGGCCGGCTACGGGCGTGGTCTGATCGTCGGCGGACTGGCGCTGCTCGGCTTCGCGATCGGTGCCTTCGCCGGGGCGCGGATCGGGCCGATGCTGCTCGAGGAGGGCTCGAGCTCGCCGTGGGCGCCACTGGTCTCGCTGATCTGCGTGCTGCTGCTCGGGGCGCTCGTCGCGACTTTGCTCGAGGTGCTCGGGATCCAGCTCCGGCGCGGCCTGCGCGGACCGCTGGGCGTCGCCGACGGGATCGGTGGGGCATTGCTCGTCGGGGCACTGGCGCTCGCGATCGCCTGGATCCTCGGCGCTGTCGCGCTCCAGACGCCGGGCGCGCGCGAGCTACGCGAGCCGATCCAGCGCTCGCTGATCTTGCGCGAGCTGAACGCCGTGCTGCCGCCGTCGGGGCCGATCTTGCGCGCGCTGGCGCGCTTCGACCCGCTGCCGCAGCTGTCGGGGCCGGGAGCCAACGTGTCGCCGCCCGACAGGGCGATTGCGCGCGACCCCGAGGTGCGAGCGGCCGGCGAGAGCGTCGTGCGCGTGCTCGGAACCGCCTGCGGGCTCGGTGTCCAGGGATCGGGCTGGATCGCGGGCGACGGCATCGTCGTGACCAACGCTCACGTCGTCGCCGGCCAGGAGGACACCGTCGTCGACGTCGGTGGCGACGGGGGAGAGCTCGACGCCGAGCCGATCTGGTTCGACGTCCGCAACGACGTCGCCTTGCTGAGCGTGCCGGAGGCGTCCGGCAGCGCGGCGCTCGGGCTTGTCGAGAGCCCCGGTGAGGGAACCTCGGGCGCGGTGCTCGGCTTTCCCGAGAACGGGCCGTTCGACGTCCGAGCCGCGCGGATCGGCGCGACGCGCACAGCGCTCAGCCGCGACGCCTACGGCCGCGGGCCCGTCCAGCGTCCGATCACGACATTTCGCGGGCTGGTGCGGTCAGGCAACTCCGGCGGACCGGTCGTCGACGGCGACGGCCGGGTGATCGGGACGGTGTTCGCGTCGGCGACGGAGTCGCGCCAGCCGGAGGGGTTCGCGGTGCCGAACGCGGTCGTCGCGGACGCGCTCGCGCGAGCGAGCGGCCAGGTCGATACCGGGCCTTGTGTCCATTAGGGCCGCCTGGTCCGCTAGAAATGGGCGTCTTGCGCCGCTGCTCCCTCCATCTGGCCGCGATCGCGTCCGTGTTCGTTCTGACGCTGCTGGCTGTGTCGACCGCTGAGGCGGCGGCCAAGCCACCCAACCCCTGCCTCGACCGCGCCCAGCGAGCGAAGCTGAACTGCCCCGACTTCCAGATCAGCAAGCCGTTCGGGCTCACCGCCGACCCCTTCGTCTGGCCTGGCCACGTGGTGCTGCGTGCCGGCAACTCGATCAACAGCGTCGGTCGCGGCCCCGCCGAGCTGCTCGGCATCCGCGACAGCCGTTACGGCATGCGTGGCCGCCAGCGGATATACCGCCGCAACGGCGGCAAGATCGGCATCACCACCGGCGCGCGGCTGACCTTCAAGGCGATTCCCGGCCAGGGCAGCTACTGGAAGTACCTCTACGCGGCCAAGTTCGAGCTCTTCCGCCGCGACGGCGAGGGCCGCCGCGCCAACCGCGTCCGTCGCGGCCCGAAGGTCAGTTACTGCCTACGCGACCTCGATCACAGCCATCCGGGCCTGCCGCGCTCGCCGCGCACCTACGTCTATCCCGCCTGCAACCAGTCGCCGAAGACGCGCAAGGTCACGCTCGGCACCTCGGTCGGCTGGTCGGACGTCTACCCGCCCGCCTACCACGAGCAGTGGATAGACGTGACCGGTCTGCGCGGCTGCTTCGACTACGTCCACACCGTCGATCCGCGCAACGGCATCTACGAGTCCAACGAGCGCAACAACAAGGCGTCGGTGACGGTGCGCCTGCCGTTCGAGCCCGGCCCGCAACGCTGTCCCGGTCGTAAGTCGGATGCTCCGCCAGCCCGTAGCGAAGACGTGCCTGTCGGCTACTGAGCGAGGGGCCAACCTGTAACCGAGGTGGCGCACTCTTGTCGCGCGACCGACCCCACCGCGCGCGCCGCATATACCAGGTTCCAGGAATGCTTCGAGTGAGCGACAGCCGATTTCTGATCGCGGTCGTCGCGGCGCTCCTCATAGCCGTATTCGCAGGTGCGTTCAGCACCCCGCCATCTCAGGACGTTCCGTCGTACGCGCTCGACTCCTCACTTGTCTATCGCCTGGAGATTGGAGCTACGTTCTTCCTAGCTCTGTACGCGCTCACGGTTCTCGTCCGACTGGCGTCACATGGATTGACGCCGAGCCGGGTGAGTACCACCGCGGTAGACCTTCCCCAGATGATGGATACCTTTGGAGCGGTCAGTGGGGAGCTTGACGCGGACCGGACTGCCATAGACGATATGCTTGGTACGGTCGATGATCATGCAATGCGGATCGCCTCTCTCGAGCGATTGATCAAGGATCACGAAAGGGACGTTTGATGTCGACGACGACGCGAGATACTTCGCCGCCGAAGAACGAGCGCCGTATGTCGGATGCTGATTTTGAGCGCCTTACCCGTGCCCGGGCAAATCTACGTTTGGCTCACGCTTATGGGGATCTAAGGCGGCAGCAGCTTGCCTTGCTCAGGCACCAGCTAGGCCTCTCTGCCTAGCGGATCGTCGGCGGCTGATCGCCGCGCCCGGGTGGGGGGTCGACGGCGGGCGGGGGCTCCTCGACGACGGGCGGCTCCTCGACGACTGGGTCGGGCTCGGGCTCGGATGCCGGCGGCGTCTTGGTGGGCGTCTTGGTCTGAGGCTGGGTGTCGGGCGCCTCTGTCTGAGGGGCGGAGGACGGGGTTCCGCCGCCGGAGGGCGCGTCCTGTGGCGTCTCGGCGACTGCCTCGGCCGCCGGAGTGTCGACTCCGTTCGACTGCTTGGGCTTCTTCTTGACGACCTTCTTCTTCGCGGGCTTGTCGGGCGGCGGGTCGGCGACCGTCTCGACGGTCGTCGCCGCGGGCTCGGCCGGCGTCGGCGGGTCGTCCTGGCCGAGCACGGCCGTCGTGACGACGGCGAGCAGCGCGGCGGCGCCCAGCCCGGCGGCGGCCATCAGGCGCCGGCGACGCTTCTTGCCGGCGACCGGCTCCAGCGCCCGGTAGAGCGACGGCATGCCGGGCTGGATGCCGGCCGGGTCGTGGGCCGCGGCGCGCTCGGCGATCGTCTCGCTCCAGTCGCTGCCGGTCAGCTCGGCGGCCTTCGCCAGCGTCTCCTTGAACAGCCAGGGCCCGGCGGCGATTGGCGCCCAGGCGCGGTAGGAGGTGCCGGCCTCCTGCATCGCCTCGAGGCCGAGGCGGCAGGTGTGGCAGGTCGACATGTGGCCGTCGAGCCAGGCCGCGTCGTCGCTCTCGACGTCGAGCTGGCCGTCGTCGCGCATCGCGATCAGCGGCAGCGCGCGCTCGCACTCCGGCGAGGACATCGCGATCGAGGAGAGCGTCTCGCCGCGCAGCTCGTCGCGCAGCTTGATCCGGGCGCGCGAGATCAGCTGGGCGACCGAGTTGCGGTTCATGTCCATGATCTCGGCGATCTCGTCGTAGGACAGCTCCTCGAGCTCGCAGAGCGCGAGCGCCTCGCGCTGGCGCTCCGGCAGCCGCTCGTTGGCGGCGCGGATCTCGTCCTGCTGGGACTCGAGCAGCAGCTTGCGGTCCGGGTCGTCGCCGGGGTCGCCGGGATCGAGGCCGAAGCCGCCGCCGGCCGCCGCTCCGATCGGCGCCGCCGTCTCGGGGATCGCGTCGCTCGGCTCGGCGCGCTTGCGCTTCTGCATCAGGTCGTAGCTGGCGTTGCGCGTCGCGGTGAAGAGGTAGGAGCCGAAGGCGAGGTCGCGGCCCTCGAGCTTCGGCAGCCGCCGCATCACGTTGACGAAGGCGTCCTGGACCGCGTCGGCGGCGTCGTCCTCCGACGTCGTCAGGCGGTAGGCGAGGTTGTAGGCGCGCCGCTCGTAGCGCTCGTAGAGCGTTGCGAACGCGCCTCCGTCGCCGGCAGCCGCGGCTCTAGCCAGCCGCGCCTCCTCGGCCGCCAGGGCCGCGTCGGAGGGGTCGCTGGTGGCAGCCTGGGCGGCCATCGGAAGCAAGGTAGCGCGCCTGCGCTCGCCGAGCCAGGGCCACTGGAGTGCCGGAGCCCGCGGCGAGAAGGTCGGATAGGGGGACGAGGACAGCTGCATCTGTCCCTTCCAACGGGCGTCGCCGTGCGGAATTACGCCCTACGGCGGCCATCTGCGTATCGTGGGGGCCTCGTTATGGGCAAGACACTCGTAGTAGCGGAGAAGCCATCGGTCGCGCGAGACCTCGCGACGGCGCTGCCTGGATCCTTCACCCAGGGCAAGGACAAGGCCTTCCTCGAGGGCGACGACTACGTGATCACCTGGGCGGTCGGGCACCTCGTCGGGCTGGCCGAGCCGGACGCCTACGACCCGAAGCTGAAGAAGTGGCGCTTCGCCGACCTGCCGATCGTCCCGGACGAGTTCAAGCTGATCCCCAACGACGAGCGCGCCGCGAAGCAGCTGAAGGTGATCCACCGCCTGATGGCGCGCGAGGACGTCGACGTGATGATCAACGCCTGCGACGCCGGTCGCGAGGGCGAGCTGATCTTCGTCTACGTCTATGAGACGGGGAAGATCCAGCCGCCGGTCAAGCGGCTCTGGCTGTCTTCGATGACGCGCAAGGCGATCGAGGACGCGTTCAGCCGCCTGCGCGACGGCGAGGAGATGAAGCCGCTCGAGGACGCCGCCCGCTCGCGTTCGGAGGCCGACTGGATCGTCGGCATGAACGCGACCCGCGCCGCATCGATCCGCCTGCGCGCCGCCTTCGACGGCGCGGTCTCGCTCGGCCGCGTTCAGACGCCGACGCTGGCGCTGATCGCCCGCCGCGAGGAGGAGATCCGCGCCTTCAAGCCCGAGCCGTACTGGCTCGTCGAGGCGAACTTCGCGGCGTCCGGCGAGCGCAACTACACCGGTCGCTACCTGGGCGGCAAGCGCGTCAAGGAGGACGAGGCCCTAAAGATCGTCGAGGCCGTCAAGGGCAACGACGGCGCCATCACCAAGCTCGAGAAGAAGAAGGAGACCGAGAAGGCCCAGCTTCTCTACGACCTCACCTCGCTCCAGCGTCACGCCAACACGCTGCACGGCTTCTCCGCCCGCCGCACGCTCGCCGCTGCGCAGAAGCTCTACGAGGAGCACAAGGCGCTCACCTACCCGCGTACGAACTCGCGCTACCTGACCGGCGACATGGTCCCCGACATCAAGGACGTCGCCGAGCTGGTCGGCCACAACCCGGCCTACACCAAGGCCTCGGAGTACGTCCAGTCGCTGTCGGAACTGCCGCTGGGCCGCGTCGTCAACGACGAGAAGGTCCAGGACCACCACGCGATCATCCCGACCAAGTCCGAGCACGATCTGTCGAAGATGGGCGCCGACGAGCTGAAGATCTACGACCTCGTCGTCAAGCGCTTCCTGGCCGTCTTCCACCCCGACGCGGAGTTCGAGCGGACACGCGTCGAGACGACCGTCGAGGAGAACGTCTTCCGCACCAGCGGCCGCGTGCTGATCGTTCCCGGCTGGCGCGCCGTCTACGGCGAGGAGGCCCAGGGCGAGGGCAAGAAGGACGACGACTCGGGCGGTGACCAGATGCTGCCGAAGCTCGAGGCCGACGAGATCGTCGCGACGCTCGCGGTCGAGTCGCTGCGCAAGGAGACCCAGCCGCCGCGCCGCTACACCGAGGCATCGCTGCTCGCCGCGATGGAGACCGCCGGCAAGGACATCGAGGACGTCGACCTGCGCGAGGCGATGAAGGACTCCGGCATCGGCACGCCGGCGACGCGCGCGTCGATCATCGAGCGGCTGCTCGGCGTCGGCTACATCGAGCGCGACGGGCGGGCTCTGCACGCGACCGAGAAGGGTGTGCAGGTGATCCGCCTGCTCGGCCAGCACGCGCTGACCTCGCCCGAGCTGACCGGCGACTGGGAGCACCGTCTCGGCCTGATCGAGCAGGGCGAGGACTCACGGCCCGCGTTCATGAAGGACATCGCCAAGTTCATCGGCGACACCGTCGAGGAGCTCGACAAGCTCAAGGGCGTCAAGATCGAGCGCGCGAAGCTCGGCCCCTGCCCGGTCTGCGGCCGCGAGGTCGTCGAGAACCGCAAGGGCTACTCGTGCTGGTCGCGCGAGGACCCGGGCTGCGGCTTCGTGATCTGGAAGCAGAAGGCGCGCAAGAACCTGCCGGTCTCGGTCGCCAAGGAGCTCATGGCGAGCCTGAAGGAGTCGCTCGAGCGCGGCGACGAGGCGCCGATCGGCCGCACCGCCAAGCAGGTCACGGGCTTCAAGGGCCGCTCCGGCCGCAGCTTCCGCGCGAAGCTGAAGATCGAGCGGCGCGAGGACGACCCGAACCGCTGGAAGGTCGAGTTCGACGAGGAGTGGGCGACGATGTCCGCCAAGGAGCGCGAGGAGGCCGCCGCGGCGGCCGAGGAGGCGATCGCGGCCAAGAACGGCGACGGCGACAGCCCCGCTCCCGAGATCGCCGAGCCCGAGCGCGCAGCTAGCTGAAGTCGTTGGCTTCCAGCGCGGTCGCCAGCCGCGGTGGGCCGCTCTCGTCGAGCCACGCCACGCGGCCAGGCCAGTAGGGGTTCGACGGATCGCTGCCGTCATGGAACGAGTCCTCGTACATCCAGCTGCCGGTGTTGGTGAGCTGGGTGCCGCCGGGGAGTAGCCAGCCGTCGCCATCGCCGGGCAGTGGGCCGGCGCGGTGGGTGTGGCCGAAGACGACGTGGTCGGCGTCGATGTCGAGCCGTTCGACGACGTCGGCCATCGCGGCGAGACCGCCGTCGCGTAGCGCGACGGCCGAGATCTCAGGGCGGAAGGGACCGAGCCCGGCGGCGTTGATCGCCGCGACAGCGGCCGGGATCGCGGCGCGGCCGATCAAAGCCGCGCTCAGACGTGCGGCGCGGCCGTTGCCGTTCCCGTTGGTCGCGAGCTGCCAGACGTTGCGCGAGAGGTTGTTGCGGCGCAGCGCGGGGTGGGCGCGCGCGTTCTGCGCCAGTGAATGCGCGAGCGCGTAGATCGGGCCGAGGATCGCCTCGTAGTCGGCGGTGCTCCGCGGACCGTCGGGTCCGAGATGGGTTCCGAAGCGCTCGACGCCAGCGGCGATCAGGCACTCGACGCGCGGCACGGTCAGGTGGGCGTCGAGGTAGTGGCCGTGGGTCGCGTAGACGTCGTCGCGCAGCCAGACGCCGGGGTAGGCGACGGTCAGCTCGCTGCGCGGCATCAAACCGGCGATGCGATCGGCGAGGTCGCCGGGGCGCGGCGGATGGTCGCCGGCGATCGTCAACGGGCCGACGCCCGCCAGCCGCTCGCGTTCCAGCGCCGGGGCGACGAGCTGGTGGTCGTGGTTGCCGGGAACGATCACCACGGGCTTGCCGGCGGTCACGTCGCCGATAGCGCTGAGCACCGGCGCCACGTCGTCGAGAACCGCGGTCGCGGGGCGCTCGCGCAGCTCGATCAGGTCACCGAGCACGACGAGCCGGTCGGCTTCCTCAGCGACCGCCAGCAGCCGCTCCAGCGCCCGCGGCCGGCGCGCCAGATCGGCCTCGGACACGGTGCCGAGGTGGAGGTCGGACACGATCGCGGTCGCCACGGGGCCATCTTGGCAGGCGCACCCTGCGCGTCCTGTCGCAAAGGGGCCTATCCTGGTCGCCCGCGTGTCCACCTTCTGCCGCCACAACCGCTTCACCGCTGACTGCCCGATCTGTTCGAAGGGCACGGTGTTGGAAGGTGGGGGACGGCGGGCACCACGCAAGGCCAGCAGCTCTGGCGAGCCGCGCAAGCGTTCGAAGGGCGCGACGCCCGCGTTCACCGGACCGCACGTCGCCGGTCCGGCGCGGCGTGACGAAGACGATGCGCTCTACCTGATCCGGTTGGAGCGCGTGCCCGGTGGTGTCCGGCTTGGGGAGTGGCGCGGATCGGCGCTTTCGCCGAGCGCGCCGGTGTTGCCGGCTGAGGACCTGGCTGACCTGGTTGCCCGCTCGGGCGACGCGCTGCAGGCGCGCGACGCGGCCAAGCTGGTCGCGGCGCTCGAGACGGCGGCGGACCCTGGCGCAAGCGGGCACGCTGGCATCAGCCGCGGCCGCAGCGGCGACTTCAAGGAGGAGCTGCGCGTCGAGGCGCTCGAGGACGGACAGCTGCGCGTCGCCCGCTGGGTGCTGCGTCCGGTGGTCGGCTGGGAGCTCCAGGACGCGCCGCCGATGCTGCCCGCGGCGCGCTACGCGGAGGCACTTGGCGACGCTGCTCGCCGTGGTCTGATCGCCGCCGCATCCGCGCCCGCGACGCCGCAGCTCTGACCGTCCCGGCCAGGCCGTATACCTGACGGCCCGATGCCGTTGAAGCTCGTAACCGGTCCCGCCAACGCCGCCAAGGCAGGCGAGGTGCTGGGCGGGTTGCGGGCAAGGGTGGACGAGGAGCCGTTGCTGGTTGTGCCGGCCTTCGAGGACGTCGAGCACAACCAGCGCGAGCTGGCGGCGCGTGGGGCGGTTTTCGGCGTCCACGTCGTGCGCTTCAAGCGGCTGTTCGGCCAGATCGCGCGGCGGGCCGGGGTGCGCGGACGGGCGGCGTCCCGGCTGCAGCGCGAGCTGATCGTCGCCGACGCCGTGCGCGCGGCAAAGCTCGACGTGCTGGCCGAGTCGGCCGAACGGCCCGGCTTCGTCCGCGCCGCGACGCGCTTCGTCGCCGAGATCGAGCGCTCGCTCGCCGACCGGTCGGCGGCTGGACCCGCGATGGTCGAGCCGGCGCGGATGACACAGGCGCTGCGTGCCTGGGCGGGCGAGGGGCCACGGCGGCGCCATGTGGACGAGATCGCCGAGATCTACCGTCGCTATCGCGAGCGGCTCGACGGCGCGGGTCTGGTCGACGACGAGCTGTACGCCTGGTCGGCGATCAGCGCGCTCCGCGAGAGCCCCGAGAGTTGGGGGCGGACACCGGTCTTCGCCTACGGCTTCGACGACTTCACGCCACTCGAGCTGGCGGCGCTGGGGGCGCTGGCGAACGACGTCGGGGTCGACGTGACCGTCTCGCTGCCTTGGGAGCCGGATCGCGAGACGTTCCGGGCGACCGCCGGGACGTATGGAGAGCTGCTCGCGCTCGGCGCCGAGGAGACGCTGCTCCAGCCGCTCTCGGACCACTACGACAAGCGCTCCCAGAAGTCGCTCCACGCGCTCGAGCGGCGGCTGTTCGAGGACTCGACCGCCAAGATCGATCCCGGCGACGCCGTTCGCGTCCACCTCGCCGGCGGCCGCCGTGCGGAGATCGAGCTGTGCGCCGCCGAGGTGCTGGCGCTGCTGCGCGAGGGGGCCGCGCCCGGCGACGTCGTGGTGGTGCTGCGCGACCCGCGCCCCTACGCCTCGACGATCGAGCAGGTCTTCGGCGCCTACGGGATCCCGTACTCGATTGACCGCCGCATCCCGCTGCGCCACACCGGCGTCGGCCGCGGGCTGCTCGCGCTGCTGCGCTGCGCCGCCGGGACCGGCACGGCCGACGACCTGCTCGCCTACCTGCGCACCCCCGGCCGCCTACGCGAGCCGATCTACGCCGACCGGCTCGAGGTGGCCGCGCGCCGCGACGGCGCGTCGACCGCCGCTCGCGCGCGCGAGCTGTGGGACGGCTGGGCGGAGCGCGACGGCATCGGCCCGTTCCCGCTGACCGAGATCGACCGGATCGCATCGCTGCGCGAGGACCCCGACGCGCTGCTCGACGAGATCGCCAAGCACGCTGGGCGCCTGTTCTCCGGCCCATACCGCCGCCAGGCCCACGTGCTCGAGGGGGCGGAGCTCGACGACGCGAGAGCCTTCCAAGCTCTCGGTTCCGCGCTGCGTGACATGCGCGCGCTAGTCCGCACCGGTGGGCGGATCGACTTCGCGCGGATCGAGGAGACGCTCGCCGGGCTCGAGGTCTTCGTCGGTGAGGAGGCCCAGCCCGGGCGCGTCGCCGTCGCCTCGCCGCTGGCGATCCGCGCACGGCGTTTCGCCGCCGTCTTCGTCTGCGGTCTCCAGGAGGGCGAGTTCCCGGCGGCCGCGAGCTCGGACCCCTTCCTCTCCGACGCCGACCGCCGCGAGATCGCCACCGCCAGCGGGCTGGTCCTGCCGCTGCGCGAGGACCAGCTCGAGCGCGAGCGGTATCTCTTCTACGTCTGCGCGTCGCGCGCCGAGCGGCGGCTCGTGCTGAGCGCGCGGGTCAGCGGCGAGGAGGGGGAGGCCGAGCAGCCGTCGTTCTTCCTCGACGACGTCGAGCGGATCTTCCCGGGGCTGCGCGCGGCGGCGCGGCGGCGCTCGCTCGCCGACGTCACCTGGACACCGGAGGAGGCGCCGACCGACGCCGAGTGGGAACGCGCGGTCGCGGCCCAGCGCCAGGCGCCGCCGCCCGAGCCGGTCGGGCCGATCGCGCTCGACGCCGCGCTGGCCGCTTTGCGCGACCGCGGCGCCGTGTCGCCGACCGCCGTCGAGCGCTTCGCCGGCTGTCCGGTCAACTGGCTGATCGAGGACGTGCTCAAGCCCGTCGCGCTCGAGCCCGACCCCGAGCGGCTCGTCCAGGGCGCGTTCGCCCACGACGTGCTCGAGCTGACCTACTCGCGGCTGCGCGAGCAGACCGACGACCGCCGGATCACCGAGGCCAACCTCGGCCGCGCCGAGGCGATCATGCTGGAAGCGCTCGCCGAGGAGGTCGACCGCCGCGGCGCTGTCATGCGCGGCCCGCGGATGCGCGCGGCAGTGCGGCGGCTCGAGTTCCAGCTGCTGCGCCACCTCGCCTACGAGTCGACCAGCACGTCGGAGTTCGAGCCCGAGCACCTCGAGCTGGCGTTCGGCCTGCCCGACGCCGAGCATCCCGAGGTCGAGCTGGAGGGTGGGCTGCGCGTGCGCGGCAAGATCGACCGCGTCGACCGTCGCGGCGACAAGGTCGCGGTGCGCGACTACAAGAGCGGCAAGGTCGGCGACTACAGCGCCGCGAACTGGCCGAGCAAGGGCCGGTTGCAGGCCGCGCTCTACATGCTCGTCGCCGAGCGGCTGCTCGGGGTCGAGGCGGTCGCCGGGCTCTACACGCCGCTGTCGGGCGACAACCGCCGCCCGCGCGGCGCGCTGAACGCCGACTACGCCGAGCAGCTCGGCGGCGACTTCTTCGGCAACGACGTGCTCTCCGACGAGGAGTTCGCCGCGCTGCGCGACTGGGCCGGCGCGGCGATCGCCACCGCCGCGGCCGAGATGGGGGAGGGCAAGCTCTGCTCGAAGCCCGACTCGTGCGCCTACCGCGGCGGCTGCTCGCATCCCTCGATCTGCAGGATCGAGCGGTGAGCGGGCGCGGCTTCACCGACGAGCAGCTGCGCGCGATCGAGCGCCGCGACGGGGGTCTGCTGGTGGCTGCGGGCGCCGGGTCGGGCAAGACGTCGGTGCTCGTCGAGCGCTTCGCGCGCGCGGTGATCGAGGACGGCGTGGCGGTCGACGCGATCCTTGCGATCACCTTCACCGAAAAGGCCGCCGCCGAGCTGAAGGGGCGCGTCCGCGACCGCTTCGCCGACGCCGGCCTGCACGCCGAGGCGCGCGCCGCCGAGGGGGCCTTCATCTCGACGATCCACGGCTTCTGCTCGACGATCCTGCGCGCCCACGCGCTCGCCGCCGGGATCGACCCCGAGTACCGCGTGCTCGACCAGCTCGAGGCCGACCGGCTCGGGGTGGAGGCCTTTGACGGCGCGCTCGCCGCGTTCCTGCACGACGACGCCGGCCCGGAGCGGCTGCGGCTCGTCGCCGCCTACACGCCCGAGCGCCTGGCGACGATGACGCGCACCACCTACGCCCACCTGCGCAGCCAGGGCGAGGAGCGTCCGGAGTTGCCGGAGATCGAGCCGGTGCGGGCGGCGGGGGAGGAGGATCGTCTGGAGCGCGCGGCGCGGACCGCCCTCGCCGAGCTGGACGGTGCGAAGGACGGCGTCAGGGTGGCGGAGGCGCGCGAACGCCTCGAGCACTGTTTGGAGCGGCTGTCGCGCGAGGACGGCGCCGACCTGCTCGAGCTCGCGAAGCTGAAGGTGGGCAAGAGCGCCGGGGCGCTCAAGACGGAGGCCTTCGACGAGTACCGCGCCGCCTTGGAAGCGCTGGCGGCGCTCGTCGCGCACCAGGAGGAGCTGCGCGTCCATCCGCTGCTGCGCGATCTGCTGCGCTCATACGGCGAGCGCCACGCCCGCCTGAAGCGGGACCGCTCGGGTCTCGACTTCGACGACCTCGAGCTGATCGCCGATCGCCTGCTGCGCGAGGACCCGGTGGTGAGCGAGCGCTGGTCGCGGCGCTTCCAGCACGTGATGGTCGACGAGTTCCAGGACACCAACCCGCTCCAGAACCAGCTGCTCACCCGGATCGCCGGCGACCGCCTGTTCCGCGTCGGCGACGAGTTCCAGTCGATCTACCGCTTCCGCCACGCCGACGTGTCCGTCTTCCGCGAGCAGGCCGAGCGGGCGCGCGCCGACGGCCGTTTCGAGGCGCTGACCGCGAACTTCCGCAGCCGCCCCGAGGTGCTCGACGCGATCGACCTGCTGTTCGGCTCGGTCTGGGGCGAGCGCTTCCCGCGCCTGACGGCCGGGAGCGACGGTGGCGCCCCCGCCAACAACCCCTGCGTCGAGCTGATCGTCGCCGACCGCCAGCAGAACAGCGCGCGCTGGCGCGAGCGGTTCGCGGCGGAGGCTGAGGTCGGCGGGCCGTCGCCGGAGCTCGCCTTCGGCGAGTCGCTGCGCGACGTCGTTCCCGGCCGAGCCGCCGAGGCCCGGATGCTCGCCAAGCGGATCGACGACCTGATCGCGAGCGGCCGCTTCGCCGCCGCCGACGTCGTCGTGCTCGTCCGCGCCACGACCCACCTAGCCGCCTACGAGCGCGCGCTCGAGGACCGCGGCATACCGACCTACGTGATGGGCGGCCGCGGCTACTGGTCCCAGCAGCAGGTCGGCGACCTGCGCGCCTACCTCTCCGCGCTCGCCAACCCGCTCGACGACCTCGCGCTCTACACCGCGCTCGCCTCACCATTCGGCAACGTCTCCCTCGACGCCCTCATCGTCCTCAAGACCGCCGCCCAGCGCCGTCGCGTCGAGCCCTGGGTTCTGCTCTCCGAATTGGCGGGGGATGGAAGCCCGAGCAGCGATTCCCAAGCGGATCGGGCTTCCATCCCCCGCCACGACCTCGCGGCCGATCTCTCACCCGAGGACGCCGCGCGTGCCAAAGCCTTCGCCACCCTCCTCGCTTCCGAGCGCGCCACCGCCCCCCGCGCCTCGCTCGAGACGCTGATCGACCGCGGCGTCACCCGCTCCGGCTACGACCTCCACCTGCTCGCCCAGCGCGCCGGCCGCCGCCGGATGGCCAACGTCCGCAAGCTGATGCGCCTCGCGCGCGAGTTCGAGGCCGAGGAGGGGCGTGATCTGCGCGCCTTCATCGACTACGTCGCCGAGCGCGACGAGCTCGGCGACCGCCAGGGCGAGGCCCCGCTCGAGCCCGAGGACGTCCAGGCCGTCCGCCTGATGACGGTCCACCGCGCCAAGGGCCTCGAGTTCCCCGTGGTCTGCGTCGCCGACCTCGGCAAGCCCGGCCGCGAGGACCGCTCCGCCCTTCAGATATCGGACGACGGCAGTGTCGGCATCAGCCTCGCCCAGCTCGGCGGCGGCAGCGTCGCCAGCTCCCGCCTGAGGGAGATCCGCGAGCGCCAGAAGCTGGCCGACGAGGAGGAGGAGAAGCGCGTCTTCTACGTAGCCGCGACCCGCGCCGAGCGGCACCTGATCCTCAGCGGCGGCACCGACCTCGCCAAGATCGACGAGGAGAAGCCGCTCGAGGAGCCGATGCGCTGGATCTGGCGCGCCCTGGCGCCAGGAATCGGCGACATCGAGACCACGGCGGTCATCGAGCACGACATCGATGGAAGGGGGGTGGAGGTCCGCTGCACCGTCCTGCGCCCCGACTCCGTCGACGCCGTGCTGCCCGCCGCCGACCGCGCTCCCAAGCCGCCCGAGCAGCCACCGGCCGGTCTCGACGCGCTCGACGCGCCGGCCCTCGCCGCCGTCCCGCCGCCAACCGCCCTCCCGGTCAGCCGCGTCAGTTACTCCGGCCTCCAGCGCCACCGCGAGTGCGGCTACCGCTTCTACCTCGAGCGCTCGCTGCGCCTCCCGCGCGGCGACGCCCTACCGCTGCCCGACGCGCCCCCGGAGGAGCCGATCGACGCCCTGCCGCCAACCGTCCGCGGCTCGATCGCCCACGAGCTACTGGAGAACATCGACTTCGCCCAACCCGCCACACCCACCGCCGACGACGTCGCGGCCCTGATCGAGCGCTACCGCGAGCCCGTCCGCGACCACGAGGTCGCCGATCTGATCGACCTCTTTACGGCCTTCGCCAACTCCCCGTTGCGCGAGCGCCTAGCGGCCGCCAACCACGTCCGCACCGAGCTCCCCTTCGCCTTCCAGCTCACTCCCGACACCGCCGCCGGCCGCAGCCTGCTCGTCAACGGCATCGTCGACGTCCACGCCACCGAGCCAGACCGCACCCTGATCCTCGACTACAAGTCCGACCGCCTCGAAGGCCGCGACCCCACCGAGGTCGTCGAGTCCGGCTACGACATCCAGCGAACCGTCTACGCCCTCGCCGCCCGCCACGCCCAAGCCCCCCTCGTCGAGGTCACCTACCTCTTCCTAGAGCGCCCCAACGACCCCGTCTCCACCACCTACGAAGCCACCGATCTCTCAACCCTCGAAACCCGTCTCCGCGACCTCGCCACCCCCGTAGCCACCGGCCAATTCAAACCCACCGACAACCCCCACCACACCCTCTGCGCCGACTGCCCGGGTCAACCGGGACTGTGTTCATGGCCGCCCGAGCGGACTATGGCTCTCTTCGCCCAATCGAGTCAGGGCTAAACGCCGCTAGTCCGAGTCTCGCGTGGCTAGGCGGGCCGGGCTACAACTGCTTCAAGGTGAACTTCGCGAATGGTGTGCCTTTGGCGTGAATGGCTCGATAGTGCTGGTCCGCAAGCACGAAGGAGGCGCAAACGCGCTGTGCAAGCGATTGGCCCTTCCGTACCTGCGCGAGGAGCGCCGAATAAAACGCCATGTCGAATGCGGTAAGCGCAGCTGGCGTTACCTTCGCGTTGGAGGCGATCACCATCGATGCGCCTGCGGCCTTCAGACCGGCATGCCACGCCGCGCTCTGGAACTCGCATCCCGTCGATATAACTACGGCGGGCATGGCTCCACCGGCCTTCTGCGTCTTGTCGGCGAGCTCGCTCGCCTCGACCCGCTTCTTAGAGATGCCCACATCGAGTTGAGTCGTGTTGCCGTGCCCGATGATGTGCAAGATGTGGGCCTCGGCGGTAGCCGCGCGGTAGAAGTGTGCTGGCTTATAGGCGCGAGCGAGGTTCACGTTGGCTCGTGAATATCCCTTTCCGAAATCGTCTTGGTTCCGGAATAGCCCAAGCGCGCTTACGAGGAACGAAGACTCCATCTCGCTCATGAGATCGACGAGCCCGCCGCAATTGATCACGCTGATATCAAGAACCTGTGACCCTATGAGACGAGTCTCGCATCTGCGTCGGAGGACCTACTAGCCAGCGGGGCAAAGCGCGCCATGGTCTCAGCGCAGCGGCAGCTGGACCACTTTGTCGACAGCGTCCGATCGGAACGGCGATCCGATGATCCCGAGCTTCATGGCATACAGCGCGTTAAATGCGTGCGTATCGGCCGCCGCCGACGAAACTGCCTGTGGTGGCTCCAGGTCCCGCTCGCTCGCATAGTTCAGGGCAGCGGATGACCAATACTCAATATGGAGCCGAAAGTAGTTACGCAACGAGGGAAGTGTGTTGCACCCAAGGCATGACGACCGCGCGAGCATGCCGATCGTCTCGCCCGTGACGAGCTCGGTCCTCTGACGTACGGGGCCGTCGACGGTCAGCGGTTGCATGACCACCGCGTCACGGCGCCCCACTACAGTCACTCGTTGCAGGTGTGGAGCGCCAGCGCGCAAAGGCTCAATCGTCAGCGATCCGGAGATCGGTGTGCGGACAGGCACTGGGGAGTCGAAGTACAGGTCAACGCCGTGGTGTCGTGCAGGGTCGATCAACTTGGCGGTGAGTCGTGCCCCGAGCCGGCCGAGCTTCGGCACAGCACGCGCCAGACGCAGAGACTCCGTCGTGCTC
>CBFGZN010000023.1:0-17934 GCA_965653255.1 uncultured Solirubrobacterales bacterium
GCAGCGGCCGTTCTTGGCGAACAGCGAGGAGCTGTTCCGCCGCTTCCGGCCCGCTTTCGCGTCGCTCGCCAGCGCGGCCCCCGGGCTGTCGGCCGCCTTCCGCGCCGGAACCCCCGCTCTACACCGTTCGCCTGCGCTCAACCGTCGCCTGACCAAGACGCTCGCCACGCTCGAGACCTTCGGCGACGACCCGCGCGTTCCGAGCGCGCTCGCGCGGATCACCAACACCGTCACGATCCTGCGCCCGACGCTCTCCTTCCTTACCCCGGCCCAGACCAAGTGCAACTACGGCACGCTGTTCTTCCGCAACCTCGCGAGCATCACCTCTGAGAGCGACGCCGTCGGCAGCATGCTGCGCATTCAGCCTTTGGCGCTGTCGCTTAATCCCGGAAGCGAGGGCGGACCTGCCGCGGTGCCCGCAAATGGCCCGCCTGCATCGGCGATCACTACGAACCTCGATGGATCCCCAATAACGCCTATCGAGCGGACCCTCTACGAAGACAGCTACCTGCACTCCAACCCGTACCCGAACACCGCCGCTCCCGGACAGACGGCTGAGTGCGAGGCGGGCAATGAGGAGTACATCCGAGGCGTGAACGGTCCGGGCCAGGTAACGGTCGGCAACCCGGCCACTGCGCCGGCGTTGGTGACGGAGAAGACGAAGCGGGTCCTGCCCAAGGGGGCCGGGCGATGAGAGGCTTCCGCGCAGGCATGTCCCCAGTTCGCGCAGGCGTGATCGCGCTCGTGATCATCCTCGTCGGCACGTTCTTCGCCTTCACCAAGGACATCCCGTTCACCCACACCTACAAGATCCAGGCGGTCTTCAAGAACTCGAACCTGATCGCGCCACGCTCGCCGGTCCGCATCGCAGGGATCGACGTCGGCAAAGTCGTCGAGGTCGGCCAGTACAAGGACACGAACCTGTCAGTGTTCACGATGGAGATCACCGACAACGGCCGTCCGGTCGGTGAGGACGCGACGGCCAAGGTCCGCCAGCGCCTCTTCCTAGAGGGTAACTTCTTCGTCGACCTCCAGCCGGGCACCCCGGGCGCCGAGGAGCTGCCCGACGGCGGCATGATCCCGGTCACCCAGACCTCGGTGCCGGTCCAGCTCGACCAGGTGCTGACGACGCTCCAGTCCGACACGCGGCGCAGCCTGCAGGACACCTTCATCGGCTTCGGCGAGGCGCTCGACTCCGAGCCCACCGAGGAGGAGAACATCGACCTCGACGTCGACGTCCAGGGCCTGACCGGTGCCCAGGCGCTCAACAAGGCCTTCGAGACGTCCATTCCCGCACTGAAGGGGTCGGCGATCGGCGCCGAGTCGTTGCAGGGCACGGAGGAGCACGACCTCTCGCGGATGGTCAAGGGCATCGCCGGCATCAGCCGCGGCCTGGCGCGCAACGAGAACCAGCTCAGCGAGCTGCTGACCGACTTCAACACCTCGATGGCCGCTTTCGCCTCACGGGCGCCGCAGCTCGAGGAGACCGTCAGGCTGCTCGGCCCGACGTCCGGCAACCTGCGCAGGGGTCTCGCCAGCATCAACGCAGCGCTGCCGCCGACCCAGGCGTTCTCACGCGACATCCTGCCCGGCGTGCGCGAGACCCCCGCCACCGCAATCGCCGCCGAGCCGTGGCTCGATCAGGCGCTTCCGTTCTTCAGCAAGCAGGAGCTCGGGGCGCTGCTCGCCGACATCTCACCCGCGACGCGCGACCTCGCCCGCGGCACGCACAGCTCGCGCGACCTGGTGCGCGAGTCCGACGACTTCAACCGCTGCATCACGGAGGTCATCATCCCGACCGGCAACATCAAGGTCGACGACGGCGAGTTCTCGTCCAACACCGAGAACTACAAGGAGTTCTGGCACTCGGTCGCCGGCCAGGCCGGCGAGGGCGGCGGCTTTGACGGCAACGGGTCGTTCCTGCGCCTGTCCGTTCCCGGCGGCGCGCGACCGCTGACGACCGGCAAGACCAACTACAGCTTGGAGCCGCTGCACGCGAACGCGACGCTGCCGCTGCTGCGCACCAGCCCGGCCTTCCCGAACAAGATCCCGCCCCTGCAGCGCAGCAAGCCCTGCTACAAGAACCCGGTCCCTGACGTGAACGGCTCGTTCTCGACCGGCCCGGCCGACGGCTCCCAGCCAAACGCCGCCGCCCCGCCGATTCCGGCCAAGGGCCTCGGCGCCCAGCCGCCGGCCAGCGCTTCTCAGCTCCTCCCGCTCTCGAGCTTCGGGGGTGCCCAGTGAGAGACGTGTTCGGCAAGGCGTTCAAGAGCAACATCAAGGCCGCTGTCGCGCTGATCGGCCTGATCGTGCTCGGCTGCGCCGTCGGCAGCTACATCCTGTCCCAGCAGCGGCTCAACCCGCCGGCTTGGATTCCGGTCGTAGGCAAGGACACCTTCACGATCAAGGCCGAGCTCGACAACGCTCAGGGCGTCCTGCCCGGTCAGGGTCAGGCCGTGAACATCTCCGGTATCAAGGTCGGCTCGATCCAGAGCGTCGAGCTCGAGGACGGCCGTGCCGTCGCCACGCTGAGCATCGAGGATCGCTTCTCGCGCATCTATCCGAACGCGTCGGTCCTGCTGCGCCCGAAGACCGGGCTGAAGGACATGCTGATCGAGCTCGATCCCGGCAGCCCCTCCTCCGGAGACCCGCTCGAGGAGGAGTCGACGCTGGCCAACAACCAGACCAACGCCGACGTCAACTTCGACGAGTTCCTGGCCAGCCTCGACGGCGACACCCAGGACTACCTCAAGCTGCTGGTCGGAGACGCCGGGCGGACCTTGAAAGGCCGCGGTGGTCGCGACCTCGCCAACACGTTCCGTCGCCTCCAGCCGCTCTCGCGCGACTTCGCCAAGGCTAACCGCTACGTCGTCCAGCGCCGCCAGAAGCTGAAGAAGGTCATCCACAACTTCTCGGCGATCGTGTCGGAGATCGGCGCCCACGACCGCGAGCTGGCCCGCTTCGTCGGTGGCAACGCGGCCGTCTTCCGCCGCTTCGCCAACCAGAACGAGAACCTCTCCGAGACGATCGAGCTGCTGCCCGCTGCGCTGCAGTCGGGCAACACCGCCTTCGCCAAGATCGACAAGCTCGGCCGCTCGATGGAGAGCACCTTCACGAATCTGCGGCCGACGGCTCGCGCGCTCGGTCCGAGCCTGAAGCAGCTACGTCCGTTCTTCGCCAAGACGGCGCCGGTGATCCAGAAGCAGCTACGTCCGTTCACCGAGGAGGTGCAGCCGATCGCCCGCGAGCTGCGCTCCCCGGCGAAGGCGCTCGCCAAGTCGACGCCCAACCTGGTCAAGTTCACCGAGGTCTTCAACGCGCTCTTCAACGAGCTCGCCTACGACCCGCCTGGCAAGGGCAAGGGCAAGAACGGCTACCTCTACTACCTGCCGTGGGCGAACCACAACACGAACTCGACGGTGTCGGGACAGGACGGGATCAGCACGTTGCGCCGCGGCATGGTGATGCTCTCGTGCAGTCAGCTCGACACGCTCGAGGGATTCTCGAAGCCGAACGCGGTGACCGGCAAGGTTCGCAACCCATACCTCGCGACGTTGATCAAGCTGCTCAACGCCCCTGGGTCTGAGGAGCGTTGTGGAACGCAAACGGGGGCGACGCCGTGATTAAGCAAGCGCCCAAGCCCTTCCAGATCTTCGCGATGGTCGCGTTCGTCATGGCGTGCGTCGGCGTGCTGCTCTACCTCTGGCTCTCCTTCGGCGGCGTGGTACCGCTGCGCTCTGAGGGCTACCGCTTCGATATCCGCTTCCCCGAGGCGACCCAGTTGGCCGAGCAGTCCGACGTCCGTATCTCCGGGGTTCCCGTCGGCAAGGTCATCAAGATCGAGACCGGGCCCGACAACACCACCGAGGCGACGCTCGAGATGCGCTCGCGCTACGCCCCGGTTCCCGTCAACGCCCGGGCGATGCTGCGTCAGAAGTCGCTGCTCGGCGAGACCTACGTCGACCTCTCCACCGGTGACCCCTCGAAGGGCACGATCGAGGACGGCGGCCTGCTCGCCGAGTCGGCCGTCGCGCCGACGGTCGAGCTCGACGAGATCTTCCGCACCTTCGACGATGACACCCAGCAGGCGTTCCAGACCTGGATGCAGTCGCAAGCGTCTGCGGTCAACGGCCGCGGGGTCGACATCAACGCCTTCTTCGGCACCGTTCCCGAGTTCATCGAGACCAGCGACGACATCCTCGCCGAGCTCAACGCCCAGTCGCGCGCCGTCAGCGGCACGATCCGCGGCACCGGCGAGTTCTTCTCGGCGCTCAGCGCCCGCGACGGCCAGCTCGCCCGCCTGATCACCGAGTCCAACCGCCTCTTCCAGACCACCGCCGCCCGCAACCGCGAGTTCGCCGCGATCTGGGAGGAGCTGCCCGACTTCTCGCGCCAGAGCCGGCTCACGCTGCCGCGCCTGACCGAGTTCGCCGAGAACGCCGATCCGGTCGTCAAGGAGCTCCAGCCGGCTGCATCCGAGTTCGCGTACAGCTTCAAGCAGCTCGACCGCCTCAGCCCCTCGTTCGAGGGCTTCTTCGAGGGGCTCGGCCCGCTGATCACGAAGTCGCAGCGCGGCGTTCCGGCGCTCGAGCGCTTCCTGAAGGACTTCCCTCCGCTGCTCGCGGAGTTCGAGCCCTTCCTGCGCAACTTCAACCCGTTCCTCGGCTACCTCGGCCAGAACCGTCGCGAGATCGCGTCGTTCTTCGGCAACGTCACCGCGTCGACCAACGGCCGCGACCGCAACGCGAACCCGCGCGCTCCGCTCGGCGATCCAATCCATTTCCTGCGCGCGACGTCCACCCTTAGCCCGCAGAGCCTCGGCTACTACCCGCGCGCGCTCGGCCAGACCCGTTCCAATACCTACATGGGAACCAACGGCATGGACCGTCTCGCCAGCGGCCTGCTCTCCTACGACTCCCGCACATGCTCCAACGGCGATCCAGCGCCGCCTGAGCAGACGGGAACGCCTGAACTGATGGAGCTGGCGCTGCTAGCCCAGCAGTACGCCTTCCGCACCACGGATCGCAACGTCGCCCGTCCAGGTTGCACCGGCCAGGGCAACTTCCCCGGCTACAACACCCAGTTCCCCCAGCTCGAGCCCGAGCCCTGGGCCGGGCGGTCCAGTCGCGTACCCGCTCCGTCAAGTGGGGCTAAGTGGCCCATTGACTACAGGAATGGGTGCGTCTACGATGGCCCATGTCTAACCCCCCGATTGGGGGGTTAGGGAAAAGGGGCGGTCGGCCGGTTGGTTAGCGCACAATCTGCCGGCGGACTGCTCGGCTTCCATTCCAGGGGAACGCAGGACGGGCAGGAACGTGCGAAGGCCGGTCGCCCCGGCTGGATCGCACCGGGTGATGGTCGGGGCCTAGCGGGAGCGGGCCCCGACCACACGCCGCACCGTCCGCTTTAGGGCCCGTCGCTAAGGTCGCTCAGAACGTCGCGATTCAGGCCAACGATCCAAGAAGAAGCCGATGACGATCACCATCGCAGGAACGGCATTCGACTACCACGACTACGACGCTCGTGGCGACACGCTCTTTCTGGGCGTTGGTGGGCCTAGGGGCGCCTTGGCTGCGCGGGCGTACGAGACTCCAGAGGGCCACATCGTCGAGTACGACGAGGGCGGTGCGGTGATCGCGCTCGAGTTGGTCAACGTTCGCTGGTCGCTGGAGCGTGAGGGAGAGGTCAAGCTGACCTGCCCCGAGGAGCATCATGTTGCGCCCTCGTCGCTCGAGCCCGTCCTGGCTGCGTAGAACACGCCGCTAACGTCGATCGGATGGCTGATTCGATCGACGAGCGAGCCCGTGAGCTGCTCGAGGATAAGAACTTCTGCCACGTTGTGACGACGTCCGGCAATGGATCACCGCACGTGACGGTCGTCTGGGTCGACGTCGAGGGCGACGACGTCCTGCTCAACGGGGCGGAGGGCCGTGCTTGGCCGGCCAACCTGCGCCGGGATCCGAACGTCGTGCTGACCGTCGTGAATCTGGACGACCCCTACGAATACGTGACGATCACAGGGCGGGCGGTCGAGATCACGCCCGAGGGCGCCGACGAGCACATCGACGCGCTCGGCAAGAAGTACCTCGGCAAGGACGAGTACCCGTTCCGTAAGGAGGGCGAGGTGCGGTTGAAGATCCGCATCAAGCCGGAGAAGGTCCGTTTGCGCGGCGGCGGCTGACGTCGGCCGGCTCTAGCGAGGCGAGACGCGAACGGCTGAGACTCATGGGGACTTCGTACATATGCGCGCCGTCGTGTTGCCGCCAGCCGATACGGATCGCGACCCTGCCGCGGAGGCGATCGACCCAGGCAAGCGGCGTGGGGCGCTCGACTGGGATGAGAATGATCTCGAGTGCGTCCTCGTCGACAATCACCGTCGGACAACGTCTGCGCGCGACATTGCGCCAAGCGAGCGACTTCCAATTCGGAATGTCGCTGCCGATGAAGGAGACGCGATCCGGGTAGCCCCCACCGTCATCGGCCAGTACCGATTCGAGCAGGATGCGACTTGCTTGCTCCGTAGCAGTCATCTCAGAACGTCCTCTTCCATTCCTCAACATAGCTGCGCCAGTGGGTCAACAGCTCGCTCATTGCCCGCGCCATGCCTTCGTTGACGCTGGCGATCATCACCGAGGGCGGCTGCTTCTGGTCTCTGATGTAGCTGTGCACGTGGTGTTCGTCGAAGGCGTGCGCGTTGTCGTATGTGCGCACAGACCACGCACGGCCCGCGTGCCAGGCGACGAGCGTGATGGCATACGCGACCGGATGAGCGCTCGATCTCGCTATCGCAATCCACGTCTCGTCATCAAGCAACTGGTCCCGTACACGATCCTTCACGCCCTAGTAGGGCGTGATCTACGGCTTGCAGCCCCCTCTACTTAGCCGGCGTCGCTTCGGCAGCCGCCTGCTTCTCGAAGAAGTCGCCGCCCTCGATGTTGACGTGGGGGAGGATCTTGTCGAGCCATTTGGGAATCCACCAGCACTTGTCGCCCATCAGGGTCATCGCGGCGGGAACGAAGAGGCATCTGACGAGGGTGGCGTCGATTGCGATCGCGACGGCGAGGCCGACGCCGAACTGTTTGACGACGGCGTCGCCGCTGAGCACGAAGCTGGAGAAGACGCAGACCATGATCAGGGCGGCTGAGGTGATCACGCGGCCGGTGTTGGCAAGACCGTCGACGATCGCCTTGTGGGTGTCGCCGTCCTCGAGGTAGTGCTCCTGGATCTGCGAGAGCAGGAAGACCTCGTAGTCCATCGACAGGCCGAAGAGGATCGTGAACATCAGCAGCGGGACGTAGCTGGCGATCGGGACGGCGCCGTCGAGGCCGATCAGCGTCGCGCCGTGGCCCTCCTGGAAGACGAACGTGACGATGCCATAGGCGGCGCCGACCGAGAGCAGGTTCGCCACCGCGGCCTTGAGCGGCAGCAGCACCGAGCGGAAGGCGAGCAGCAGCAGGAAGAAGCTGAGGATCACGACCAGCGCGATCATCTGCGGCAGCTTGTCGGCGATCCGCGCGGCGAGGTCGATGTAGCCGGCCGTCTGGCCGCCGGCGAAGACGGTCAGGTCGGTGCCCTTGATCGCGTCCGGCACGACGTTGTCGCGCAGGTTCTCGACGAGGTCGCCGGTCTTCGGGTCCGACGGCGCAGTCGTCGGTATCGCGGTGAACACGGCCACGGTGCCGGCCTTGTCGACGGTCGCGGGGGAGACCGACTTGATCCCCGGCGTCTTCTTGATCGCGTCCTCGAGGTTGGTCAGGCGCGGGTCGTTGGCCGGGCTCTCGGCGGCCTTGGTCTGCTGGTCGAGCTGCTGTTGCTGCGAGGCCGTCTGCTGCTGGACCTGCTGCTGGGCCTGGTCGGGCGGGACGCCCTCGGCCTCGAGCTGCTGCTCCTGGGCCTGCTGCTGCTCGGTCAGCTGCTGTTGCTGGCTCTTCGCCTTGTTGACGTCGCTCTGGTCGGGCTTCGCCGGCGAGCCGAGCTCGACGCCGATCAGCAGCGGGCCGTTGGTGCCCGGGCCGAAGCCCGTGGTGATCAGGTCGTAGGCCTGGCGGGCGGTGGTGTCCTTCGGCAGCTCGCCGTTGTCGGAAGCGCCAAGCTCGAGGTTGAGCGTCGGGATCGCGATGAACAGCAGCACGAACGAGCTGGCGAGCAGCGAACGCCACGGGCGGTGGGCCACACCGTTCGCCCAGCGGCGCCAGCCGTGCGGTTGGTGGTCGTCGGGGTGGGTGCGGCCGAGCTTGACGTGCAGCGCGTCGATCCGCGGGCCGAGCGCGCCGAGCAGCGCGGGCAGCAGGGTGACCGCGGCGAGCACCGACACGACGACCGCGACGGCGGCGGCGCAGCCCATCGCGCCGACCAGCGGGATCCCGGCGGCCAGCAGCGAGCACAGGGCGACGACCACCGTGCTGCCGGCGAACACGACCGCGCCGCCGGAGGTGGCGGTCGAGCGCGCGATCGACTCGCGGATCTCCACGCCTTCGCGCAGCTGCTGCTTGTGGCGCGTCACGATGAACAGCGCGTAGTCGATCCCGACGCCGAGCCCGATCATCGTCGCCAGCGTCGGCGCGACCGTCGGGATGTCGACGACGTGACTGAGCAGCTTGAGGATCGCCAGCGTGCTGACCAGGCCGAGCACTGCAGTGACGATCGGCAGCAGCATCGCCGTCACCGTCCCGAACGCGAACAGCAGGATGATCACCGCCGCCGCGAGCCCGATCGCCCCGCTGCTCTCGGTGTTGGTCGGCGACAGCGCCTGGCCCATGTAGCCGCCGGCGGCCACCTTCAGGCCGGCGTCGGAGGCGGGCGAGGTCGCGTCGAAGATCTCCTGCGCGTCGTCCTCGGTCAGCTCGCTCGGCGAGTCGTAGAGCGTGACGACGATGTAGCCGATCGTCTTGTCCTTGCTCAGCGCGTAGGAGCCCTGCTTGCTGAGCGGGCTGATCGCGCTGCGCACGCCGGACTGCTGCTTCAGCGAGTCGACCGTGTCGCCGACCGCCTTGCTGTTGGCGCTGTCGGTGAGCTTGCCCTTGGCGGCCTGCAGGACGACCGGGTTGGTTCCGTTCGCCTGGGCCGGCAGGTTGTCCTGCAGCAGGTTCTGGGCGTTGGTCGAGCCGGTGCCCGGCAGCGACAGGTTGTCGTTGTTGGACGCACCGACGATGCGGCCGCCCACGGCGAGCGCGATCGTGACGACGACCCAGATCGCGATCACGGGCCAGTGGTGCTTGGCGCAGCCACGACCGAGTCGGTACAGGGCGCCGGTCACGAGGCCGCAGCCTACCCCTTACCCTGGACCTGTGGCCAGTGAGCGGATCGAGGAGATGCGCGAGTCCTACGAGCTCGGCAGCCTGTCCGAGGACGACCTGGCGGCGACCTGGCTCGAGCAGTTCGAGGCGTGGTTCGAGGCGGCGCTGGTCGCGGGGATTCCCGAGCCGAACGCGATGGTGCTGGCGACCGCCGGCGGCGACGGCGCCCCGGGCGCGCGCACCGTCCTGCTGCGCCGGCTCGACGCGCGCGGCTTCCGCTTCAACACCAACTACCGCTCGCGCAAGGGGCGCGAGCTGGGGGAGAACCCGCGCGCGACGCTGCTGTTCCCGTGGTACCAGCAGCAGCGCCAGGTGATCGTCGACGGCGACGTCTTGCAGCTCTGCGCCGAGGAGTCCGACGCCTCGTTCGCTAAGCGGCCGCGCGCCTCGCGGATCGCCGCGGCGGCGAGCCCGCAGTCCGAGGTGATCGAGTCGCGCGACGCGATCGAGCGGCGCTTCGCCGAGCTAGAAGCGCAGTACGAGGGAGTCGAGGACCCACCGCGCCCCGACCATTGGGGCGGCTATCTCGTCGAGCCGCGCAGCGACGAGTTCTGGCAGGGCCGCCGCAACCGGATGCACGACCGCCTCCGCTTCCGCCGGACCTCCAGTGGCGCCTGGGTCGTAGAGCGACTCGCCCCCTGAGCGCCCGACGGCGGTCAGGCCTTGTCCGACACAGCAGATACGCTGTGGTCGTCCTCATGTGAGGGCGTCCCCTCGTAGCTCAGTGGATAGAGCATTCCCTTCGCAAGGAAAGGTCGCGGGTTCGAGTCCTGCCGAGGGGATTATGGCGAGATTCGTCCTTGCTATTTCTGCTATGGCTGCTAACGTTTGGGTTCTTGCGAAGGGATTGCTGACGCTGGGCGGCAGGCCGGGCTCGTTGACCGGCCGCTGGTCCACGAATAGCGGTTCACGCGACGCCCTCCGGTTTACGCCGGGGGGCGTTCGTCTTTTTGAACACACGGGACCGTTGAACCCGTCGCTAGTCTCAATGGGAGAGCGTCCGAGGAGATTCCGTGTTCGAGTTCCTGTCCCGCCGCGAGCCTGAGATGCCAACCGCCGCCGACGCGCTGCCGGGACGCGACACGCCGATCGTCACGCCTGGCGAGCACTTCGTCCTCGGTACGCCGATCGGGCCGCCGTTCCCGGACGGAACCGAGCGGGCGATCGTCGGGATGGGCTGCTTCTGGGGTGCCGAGAAGGTCTTCTGGCAGCTCCCGGGGGTCTACACGACGGCTGTCGGCTACGCCGGGGGAATCACGCCGAATCCCACCTACGAGGAGGTCTGCGGCGGGCGGACCGGTCAGAACGAGGCCGTGCTGGTCGTCTTCCGACCGGAGGAGATCTCGTACGAGCAGATCCTCAAGGCGTTCTGGGAGAACCACGACCCCACGCAGGGAATGCGCCAGGGCAACGACGTCGGTACCCAGTACCGCTCGGCGATCTACACGACCTCGGACGCACAGCGCGAGGCAGCGGTCGCTTCGGTCGCGAGCTACGCCGAGGCGCTGGGCGCCGCCGGCCACAGCTCCGAGATAACGACCGAGATCGAGCCCGCCGGCGACTTCTACTACGCCGAGGAGTACCACCAGCAGTACCTCGCCAAGAACCCCGCCGGCTACTGCGGCCTCGGGGGAACGGGCGTCAGCTGCCCGATCGGACTGGCGACCTAGCGCGAGCTGCCCGGGCGCCAGGCATCGATCAGGTCCGCCGGTGTGAGCGCGATGTCGAGGCCCGCATCGCTGCTGAAGCCGGACCGCGAAACCCCAACCAGCAGCGCGTTCTCCGCTCCGGGGACCGCCGCGCGCTGGCGGATGAGCGCCCGGGTGTCGGCAGCGGTGAAGCGCGCGCGCTCGCGCCACTTGATCGAGCCGACGAAGGCCACCGCCCGGGGGTACGGCGAATCCGCGCCCACGAGATCGACTTCGACGTCGTTGCTGCGCGTCCAGTAGCCGCCGACGTGACGGGCCGATCCGAAACGGGATTCGGGCAGCATCCGCTCGACCGAGCGCCGGACTAGATCCTCGATCGCCTTCCCGCGATACGAGCTCCATGCCTCTTCGATCCGGTCGATCACAAGATCCGCGCGTCCTCGATCGATCTCGTCGATGCCCGGCCCCACGAATCTCAGCCAGAAACGGAGGTATGGGTCGGCGATCGAGTAGCGCTTGCTCTTCTTCGGTGCCGGGACGGAGCAGGGAGAAGCCTCGGCGACGATCCGCTTCTCGGCGATCAGCAATTTCAGTGCGTTGGTCAGCGACGTCGCGCTGAACACTCCGCTCGCGTCTCGGAGCGTGCTGAACGTGCGCTCGCCGGCGCCGAGCGCTTCGAGCACGTCGCGCGCCTGCGGGTTGTAGGGCAGTTCGGTCTCGAGGATGCGCTCGCCGTTGACGACGAAGTGGGTGTGGGAGTCCTCCAGTGCCTCAGTCAGGAAGTGCCGACGGTTCCGCCGCCTGGGCCACGTCGTGGCGAGCGTTGGGAATCCACCCACGATCAGATAGGCGTCGAGCGCCGCGGCCGGATCCATTCCGCTCAGCTCGGCGACGTCTGCCGGTGAGAAGGGATCCACGACCATCTCGCGAGTCGGACGGCCGTGCAGCGCATGGCCGTAGTCGACCAGTGTCTCCATCATCGAGATGTCAGAGCCGATTGCGATCAGTAGCACGGGCAGATGTTGCAGGTGCCGATCCCACGCCTCCTGCAGATCGGCGTCTGCTCCGTTGTCACGCTCGAGCAGGTAGGGCAGCTCATCGAGCACGATCACGGCCGGATCGGTTCGGGTCGCCCCCTGGGCAGCCAACATGAGGGCGGTGACCCATGTATCGGGCGTCAGCCCTTCCTCGAACAGGGACGCGCTGGAAAGCGACGATGGCCCGGCGGCCGCGGCGAAGCGCCGGAGCGCCTCGGCCGACCCGCGCCGCGGCGATCGGAAGAAGACGCTTCTGGTGCGGCTGTCGAGCAGGAACTGTTCGACGAGTCGAGACTTGCCGACTCGTCGGCGACCGCGTACCCAGAGGAAGCCGCCGGACCCGGACTGCCGTACCCGCGATAGCTCTCGCTCGAGTACTCCAAGCTCCGCGTGGCGTCCGACGAACATGCAGAAAGTATATACGCAGAAACTTTCGTGCTGAAAAGTTTCTGCGGATAAAGTTTCTTTCTAGCGGCCCTTCCAGACGGGCTGGCGCTTCTCGGCGAACGCGGTGGCGCCCTCGCGGGCGTCCTCGGAGACGAAGACCGGTCCGGCGATCTCGCCCTGCTTGACCCAGGCCTCGTTCGGATCCCAGGTGGGCGACTCGACGGCGATCCGCTTCGAGGCGGCGAGTGCCAGCGGCGCGTTAGCCGCGATCGCGTCGGCCAGCTCGACTGCCGCCTCGACGGCGCCGCCCGGCTCGGAGAGCCGGTTGACGAGGCCGAGCTCGTAGGCGCGCTCGGCGTCGACGGGATCGCCGGTCAGCGCTAGCTCCATAGCCACGTGGTAGGGGATCCGCTGTGGCAGGCGCAGCAGGGCGCCGGCGGCTGCGACCAGGCTGCGCTTGACCTCGGGAATGCCGAGCTTCGCTCCCCGCGCCGCGACGATCAGATCGCAGGACAGCGCGACCTCGAGCCCGCCGGCGACCGCGAACCCCTCGATCGCCGCGATCAGCGGCTTGTCGGACGAGCGCTGCGTGATGCCGGCGAAGCCGCGTCCCTCGACGTGGGGGCTCTCGCCGCTGACGAACGCCTTGAGATCCATGCCGGCGCAGAACCCCTTGCCGGCTCCGGTCAGAACGCCTACTTGAAGATCGCCGTCTCCGTCGAGCTCATCCAGCGCCGCGGCGATGCCCTGCGCCAGCGCCGCGTTGACCGCGTTGCGCGCGTTCGGCCGGTTGAGGGTGATCAGCAGCACGCGCCCGCGGCGCTCGGTCAGAACTGCCTGCTCGTCGCTCATGGGAGTTGAAACTACTCGTCTCCCGTAGCTTGCGCAGGGCGAGATCCGTGAAGAAGCGCGTTTGGGCGGCCATCGCGGGGGTCGGTCAGCTCTTGACGTCGATTCGCATCTTCATTCCCTCGTGGAACGTACAGAGGAACTTATACGTACCAGCCTTCTTCAGCTTGCGCTTGAAGGTGAAGAACGTCGCGGCCGGCGCTGAGTGAAACCTCTTGGCGCCCTTCGGCCTCTTGTACGTATAGACATCGTGACTGTCGGCGTTGCGGTTCGACCACACCCATTTGATCGTCGTTCCCTTGGCGACCGTCAGCTTCTTCGGTGAGTAGAAGTTGTCGGCGACCTTCACCGTCTTCGTCTTCGCGGTGTGGGCGGTCGGGCTGGCCACCGCGACGGCGCCCGTGCCTCCCAGCACGAGCACCGCGGCGGCGATTGCCTTACCCCTCACTTGGAGTACCTCTCGAGCGGCGTGATCCCCTTCTGGGTCGAGTGTGGATGCTTGATCCAGAACTTCTCGAACGTCGAGGGATCGCTCTTGTTGACGCCGAGGACCCACGACAGGCCCTCTTGCTGCGCGGCCGAGTTGAGCGTGTTGGTCGCCGGGCCGGGGCAGGGCGCGAACGTCGAGTTGTCCGCCGGGACGTTCGGGCTGCGCACGACGTTGCCGGCGAAGCAGTTCCCGGTTCCGCTGCCGTCGTAGAACATGTCGCGGCCGTTGAGGTCGCTGCCGCCGAGGCCGAAGTCGTTGTTGCGCACGGTGTTGCTGCGCAAGATCGACGCCTCCTGTAGCTTCGGGTCCTTCTGGAGCGCGAGCTGGATCTGCTGGATCGCACCGAAGCCGGCGAGCCAGTTACCAAATATCTTGTTGTTCTCAACAATTGTGTTCTGGCTGCCGAACAGCAGGACGCCAACACCGATCGGGTAGCCGGCGAGACCGGCCGGACCAGATGCCGGAATCGTGAACGGCGCGCCCGCGTAGTAGTTGAAGTTGTTCCAGAAGATCCGGTTGCCGGAGATCACGTTGCGGTCCGGCGGCGGGAACTTCTCCGAGTCGAGCGCGTTCGGCACGATGCCGCTGCCGTTGTTGTAGAAGTCGCTGTCCTTGATCGTGACGTAGCGCATGTTGGTGCCGGAGAACCCGAGCACGTTCGAGTACGCCCTGACCTTGCTGACGATCGAGCGCTTCGGCTTGGTCTGCGGCGGCGTCTGCCCGATGTAGAAGCCGGCGTCGTTGTTGTCGAACGCCTCCGAGCGCGACATCGTGCCGCCCTTCGAGTTGAAGGCGTAGATGCCGTAGACCCCGGTGTGGCCGGCGACGAGCTTGGTCAGCGTGTAGCCGACCGCGTTGACGACGAAGAAGCCGTTGGCGCGGTAGTTGCGCGCGTAGAAGCCCTTGACGGTGACCCCGTCGGCGTTGTTGATCAGCACGCCGTTCTGCGCCTTAGCGCCCTTGAGGCCCTTGCCCTGGAGCACGACCTTGCGCGGCTTGCCGGCGTTGCCGACGAGCTTCAGCCTGTCGTAGCGCGGGCCGGTGATGCTCACGCTCTCCTTGTAGGTCCCGTTCTTGACCTTGATCGTGTCGCCGCCGCGCGCCTTGCGCACCGCCGCTCCGATCGAGCGGTACTTGCACTTGCGCTGCTTGCAGACGGTGTAGGTCTTGGCCTTGCCCTTGCGGACCTTGGAGCCGCCCTTGCCGGGATTGCCGGCGGGCGGGTAGTCGACGGCCATGGCGGCGGTCGGGAAGGCCAGCAGCGCGACTAACGCGGCTAGTGGCAGTGAGCGGGGCGGGAGCATCGGGAGTTCTCCTCTCCTAGGGGTCCACGAGGTACCAGCCCGCCATCCCGGCGTCCTGGTGCGTGAAGACATGACAGTGGTATAGCCAACGGCCGGGGTTGTCCTCACGAAACTTGGCTGTGATCGTCTCGTTCGGGCCCAGCGCTGGGTTGTCCACGTTCGCGCCGCCGGAGTCCTGGCAGCGGTGGCCGTGGATGTGGAAGGTGTGGAAGTTGCTGTCGCCGCCGATCACGTGCAGCTCGACGCTCTGGCCGACCTTGGCGCGGATCGTCGGCGTGTTGCCCGCGTAGGTGCGGCCGTTGATGCAGTGCAGCAGGCGCGGGATGCCCGTCACCTGGGGCGGGAAGCTGTGCAGGTAGAGGACGCGCTCGACGTCGGGGATCGGCGTGCCCTTCGGTTTGACGATCACTGCTCCGAACAACCCGCGAAAGCTGTTCAAGGTGTGGTTCGGCCCGTGGTCGTGGTACGGCCAAACCCCGACTGACTCCGGGACCGCCTCCCAGACGTAGGTGAACTCCTCGCCCGGCTCGACGAAGCCGCCGACGCGCGTGAAGTCGCCGAGGTAGGCCCCGTCGTAGTCAGGCGTGTAGCGGACGCCGTGCGGATGGACGGTCAGCGGCTGGGCGAAGCGGCCGGTGGCCATGTTGCGGAAGTTGACGACGATTGTGTCGCCGACCTCGGCGCGCAACGTCGGCCCGGGCATCTTCGGCGGCCCGATCGGCTCGGCGAAGCCGGCGCTGTAGCGCTGGTAGACGAGCGCGGTGAAGCGACTCGGCCGCGGCGCCGGCTTGCCCATCCACTGGTCGTCGCCGTTCGGCGCGACGTTCCACTTCACCGGCCGCGCCGCGATCCAGTACTCGCGCTTCTGGCCGCCGGGCTGCGGCTGCGGGCTCGGGAAGGAGGCCGAGTCGAGCGGGTCGCGCTTGGCCTGCTTCTTCCTCGCCGCCGATTGCGGACGCCGCAGCGACGCCATCGCCGCATCGACCTTCTCGACGTCGTCGGCCGTGCGCACCGCGACCTGCTTGCCGTCGATCGTGCACAGCAACATCGCCGCCCCGCCGACGCCGAAGAACCGCCGCCGGTCCAGCCGCGCTCCACCTATCCCATGGGCGTCATTCCACCCGTCGATCCCATCGCCCATGTACACCATGGAATAGGCCTTGTACCCACGTGCGTCAAGCCGGAACCGCGGATGTTGGCCGGATAGGTGTTTGGGTACGCCGCTGTTGCACCCTGCGGGAGAATTAGAGCTCTGATGTCCGGGGCCAGTCCATGGCCGCGTCGGCGCGCCGGATCAGCTCGTCCACGACCGCCTTGGAGGAGTCCACGTGAAGTGTCGCCGCGATGCCTTCGGCCAGCTTCGGTCCGCGTCGGTAGCGCCGTCCTCGAGTCCGGCCTTCTCGTTCGAGGAGCCCGGCCGCATCGGCTGCGACCAGGTCATTGCGGGCAGTCGCCACGCTGGCGTCGATCATCGCCGAGTAGTAGCCGGTGGTGATGTCGCGGTCGTAGAAGCTGTCGTAGAGGGCGTTCGCGAGCCGGGTCGTCAGTCCGACGTCATCCAAGAGGTTCTCCAGGGCGGTCCAAAGCATTCCCTCGAAGCGCTGCCTCAGTGCCAAAGTCCGCACCTGGCTCAGCTGAGCCGCGACATGGGTAGAGACGAAGGGCGTCACGTCGGAGGTCGGATCGAACTCCGTTCCCAAGCAGTCGAACGCTCCGTAGTAGCGGTCGGGATGCTTGCCCCACCACTCCTCGAGGCTCGTGAACGCGGGATGACGAAAGCCGCCGCGATACATGGCGAGGGACGCCAGCACGCGTGCGGTTCGTCCGTTGCCATCTCGAAAGGGGTGGACAGCCGCAATGGCAACGTGAGCCCACGCGGCGGCGATCGCCGGATGCCAATCGGTCGCCTCCAGCGTCCCTCCGATCTCGTCGACGAGGGTGGGCACTGCATCTGGCGGTGGTGGTGCGAACACGGTCTGCCCGCTGCTGTCGTTGGTGATCCATGCCGCGCCCGTCCGAAGGCGGCCGGCCCCCATCGCGAGAGTGCCCGCGGCAACTCTGTCCTGGACCCCCACGACCAGCTCGCGATTCCAGAGCAGCGTGCCGTCGTCGGACCGGCGCTGCACGTACTTCATCGCGTCCCGGTAACCGCGAACCAACGCCTGATCCTCCTCGGATACCGACTCCGGCGCGTCGCCCGCGAGGATCTTGAGCGTGTCGTCGATTGTGACTGGCACGCCCTCCATGCTGGTCGAGGCGGCCACCGCCTCGGCCTCGAGCGAACGGCGCAGCCGCCCCTCCCAGCGGTGCGGCAGTATCCGCTCGTCGAGGCGCTTAGCCCACACGTCGAGTTCGGCAGTCAGCGCCGTGAGGGAACTGTCGTCGAAAGCCAAAAGCATTCGCTAATAGATTAGCGAATGGATCTTCGATCCGGTCTCAGGCGTAGCTTGCGCAGTCGTGCGCCTGATCGTTGCTCGCTGTGAGGTTCGCTATACCGGCCGGTTGACGGCGGTGTTGCCGGAGGCGTTGCGGCTGCTGATGATCAAGTCGGACGGGTCGGTGATGGTGCATGCCGACACGGGTGGATTCAAGCCGTCCAATTGGATGACGGCGCCGACGGTGATCGAGGAGGAAGAGGGTCGGATCGTGGTGCGCAAGCACGCGGGCAAGACCGAGGATCGGCTCGACATCGCGATCGCCGAGGTGATCTCCGACGTGACGCACGACATGGGCGAGGCGGCGGCGCTCGAGAAGGAGGGGATGGAGCGTGAGCTGCAGGAGCTGCTGGCCGACGCGCCAGAGCACTGCGGCGAGGGGTTCCGGCTGGTGCGGCGCGAGTGGGCGACCGACATCGGTCCCGTCGACCTGATGTGCCGAGACGATGACGACGACTGGATCGCGGTCGAGATCAAGCGCGTGGCG
>CBFGZN010000024.1:0-17890 GCA_965653255.1 uncultured Solirubrobacterales bacterium
GATGCCCCGCACCCACTCGGCGAGGTCTCTGATCTCCATCGCGCAGACGTCGGCGATGTTGACGCCCGCGATCTTCGACGAGCGCGCCGCGTCGCTGAGCCGCGTGCCGTCGCAGTCCGGACAGGTGGTGAACGTCACCGCGCGGTCGACGAACGCCCCGACGTGCGGCTGCATCGCCTCGCGATCCTTCGACAGGAACGACTTCTGGATCGCCGGTATCAGCCCTGAGTAGGTCAGGTTTATCCCCTCGACCTTGATCTTGGTCGGCTCGCGGTAAAGCAGATCGTGGAGCTCGCGCTTGTTGAACTTCTTGATCGGCTTGTCCGGGTCGAAGTAGCCGCAGCCGCGGAAGATCCGGCCGTACCAGCCCTCCATGCTGTAGCCGGGGATCGTCAGCGCGCCCTCGTTGAGCGACTTGCTGTCGTCGTAGAGCGCGGTGAGGTCGAAGTCGGTGACCGCGCCGCGGCCCTCGCAGCGCGTGCACATGCCGCCGGTGCGGGTGAAGGTCGCCTTCTCGGTCTTGGTCTTGCCGCCCTTGTCGACGGTGATCGCACCGCTTGCCTTGACCGAGGCGACGTTGAACGAGAACGCCTGGGGCGAGCCGATGTGCGGCTTGCCGAGCCGGCTGAAGAGGATGCGCAGCATCGCGTTGGCATCGGTCGCGGTGCCGACCGTCGAGCGAGGGTCGGAGCCCATCCGCTCCTGGTCGACGAGGATCGCCGTCGTCAGACCGTCGAGCACGTCGACGTCGGGCCGCGCCAGCGTCGGCATCAGGCCCTGGAGAAATGCGCTGTAGGTCTCGTTGATCAGCCGCTGCGACTCGGCGGCGACAGTGCCGAACACCAGCGAGCTCTTGCCCGAGCCCGAGACGCCGGTGAACACCGTCAGCCGGCGCTTCGGCAGCTCGACGCTGACGTCCTTGAGGTTGTTCACGCGCGCGCCATGCACGCAGATCAGGTCATGGCTGTCGGCGGCGTGCGACGCGGCCGCCCGCGTCGCCGTCTTCGTGGTCATGCTCCTTGGGCCTCCATCTGTCGTTAGGCAGCGTCGCGGCGGCGGACGAGCGTCAGCCCATCGGCCATCCCGAGCAGCACCGAGTCGACACGGTCGTCGACCAAGATGCGGTCGTTGAGTCCGGCTACGACAAGAGCGCCTTCATCGTCATCGGCTGGATCGAGGATCCGGCCGCTCATCAAGACGTTGTCGATCGCGAGCACGCCTCCAGGGCGCAGGCGCGGGACGAGCTCGTCGTAGTAGGCCGGATAGGAGACCTTGTCGGCATCGAGGTAGGCGAGATCGAACGCCGGCTCGGGGGACAAAGCGCGCAGCGTGTCGAGCGCCGGGCCGAGCCGGATCTCGACGCGATCGCCGACGCCGGCTGCATCGACGTTGCGGCGGGCAACGTCGGCCCAACGCTGCTCGAGCTCACAACAGGTCAGCGAACCGCCCGGCACCAGACCACGCGCGATCCGGATCGCGCCGTAGCCGGTGAAGGTGCCGATCTCGATCGCCCGCTCCGCGCCAAGCATCCGCGCCAGCAGTTCGAGCAGCGCCGCCTGCTCGGGACTCGTCTGCATCACCGCCAGCCCACCGAGCGCCGCGGTCTCGCGCTCGACTTCGGTCAGCACCTCATCGCGACCGCCCGCGTGGGCGACGACGTAAGCGGCGAGCTCTTCGGTGATCGGGGTCGGCGCGAGCGACACGGCGCTCTACGCTAGCGCGCCCGCAGTTCAGCGAGCGTTCGCCACCGCCCACTCGAGTACGTCGTCGGCGATCGCCTCCCAACCCTTCTGGGCGGGCAGCAGATGCGCGTAGCCCTCGTACTGCTTGACCTCGGTGACCGTGTCGGACTTGTAGTGCTTGGCGTTCGACTGCTGGACCTTCGGCGGCATGATGTTGTCCTCCGAGGCGGAGACGAACAGCAGCGGCGCGCGGTCGTCGTTGCGGTAGTCGACCCAGGCGTCCTGGTGACCCGGCTTGACGTTGGCGAGCACGCCGCCCCAGACGATCCCGCCCGGCGCCGGGATCGCGTAACGCTCATAGGTCGTGGCAACCTCGTCCTCCGGAAATGTGTTGGTGAACGCGTAGCGCCACTGGTCAAGGTCGAAACCGACGGCGCGGTGGCGGTTGGCCGGGTTCTTCAGCACCGGAAAGGTCGCCTTCGCCTGCGAGAGCGGCACGACGCGCACGTGCTCGGTCGGCGCCGAGCAGAGCGCCACGCCGCAGGCGCCGCAGCCGTGGTCGAGCAGGATCTGCGTGATCGCGCCGCCGGCCGAGTGGCCGATCAGGATCGGCGGCTTCTCGAGCCCACCGATCAGCGTCTCGAGCGACACGACGATGTCGGCGATCGTCGCCCGCTCGATCGGCGTCGGGTCCTCGCGCAGCGCCTCGACCTCCACCTCGAAGCCGGGATAGGCAGGCGCCAGCACCTTGTAGCCCTTCGCCTCGTAATGGGTGATCCAGTGCTCCCAGGAGCGCGGCGTGACCCAGAGACCATGGATCAGGACGATCGTGTCCGGACCGTTCGCGTCGGGCGTCATGTGAAGTCCTTCCGTCGAGTTGCCGTCGTTACAGCCCCTCTCCCGCGGCCAGCATCCTCCACCCCGGGTTTACATGCAAGGCTCCCGGACCGACCGAACGCGAGGAGACGACTGATGGCCGACCTGGTGACCTACGAGCTCGACGGGCGCATCGCGACGATCGCGATGGACGACGGCAAGGCCAACGCGCTGTCGATCGACATGCTGAACGAGCTGCTTGGCGCGCTCGACCAGGCGGAGCGCGACGAGGCGGTCGTCGTGCTGACCGGCCGCGAGGGCCGCTTCTCGGCCGGCTTCGACCTCAAGGTGTTCACCGAGCAGCCGGAGCGAATCGTCGAGATGCTCCGCCTCGGAGCTGATTTCTCCGAGCGCATCCTCGGCTTCCCGACACCGGTCGTCATCGCCGCCAATGGCCACGCGATCGCCGCGGGGTCGTTCGCGCTGATGGCCGGCGATGTGCGGATCGGAACCGAGGGCGACTTCAAGATCGGCCTCAACGAGGTGCAGATCGGGCTGACGGTCCCGCTGTTCGTAATTGCCCTGGCCCGTCACCGTCTCCACCCCGCCCACTTCAGCGGTGCCGTCGTCAACGCGACGATGTACGACCCGCAGAGCGCGATCGCCGCCGGCTACCTCGACCGGGTCGTTCCGGCCGGCGACCTGCGCGCCGCAAGCCTCGAGGCCGCCGAAGCGCTCGCCGGACTCAACGCCGAGGCGCACAAGGCGACCAAGCTCCGCGTTCGCGGCGACGCCCTGAAGGAGCTCCGCGAGGGGATCGACAGCGAGTTCCCGGCCTAGGTCAGACCGGGAACTCGCGGCGCCGCGCTAAGAGCGCGGCTGCGGGACGATCCGCAGCCAGGGGCGCGGGGCGTCCCAGCCGTCGGGGTAGGTCTCCTTGGCCTGCTCGTCGGAGACCGAGCCGGCGATGATCACGTCGTCGCCGTCGTTCCACTGAGCCGGCGTAGCGACCTTGTGGTTGGCGGTCAGCTGCAGCGAGTCGATCACCCGCAGCACCTCGTCGAAGTTGCGGCCGGTCGTCATCGGGTAGACCAGGACGAGCTTGACCTTCTTGTCCGGGCCGATCACGAAGACGTTGCGGACCGTCTGGTTGTCGGCCGGGGTGCGCGTGGTCGGGTCGCCGGAGACGTCGGCCGCCAGCATGCCGTAGAGCTTCGCGACGGCGAAGTCGCTGTCGGCGATGATCGGGTAGTTCGGCGCTGTGCCCTGGGTCTCGGCGATGTCCTCGGCCCACTTCGCGTGGTTCTCGATCGGATCGACCGACAGTCCGATGATTTTCACACCACGACGGTCGAACTCCGGTTTGATGCTCGCCATGTAGCCGAGCTCGGTGGTGCAGACCGGCGTGAAATTACGCGGATGGGAGAACAGCACGGCCCAGGAGTCGCCGATCCAGTCATGGAAGCTGATCTTGCCCTCAGTCGTCTCAGCCTCGAAATCCGGGGCGGTCTCGCCAAGCTGCAGTGCCATCATGGTCCTCCTGGTCGAATGCCTGTAGCTCTCAATCTAGCCGCTTCGATTCAAAACGCTCGAAATTCGGTATGGATTCACGAGTTAGTGATGACATGAGCCCGGACATCCCCGATCGCAGCTACCGCCTTAGCGGCGACGCGCAGACCAGTGCCGAGCTCCGGCGCGTGGCGCACGGACGGATCGACGCCGCGCTCGAGCGCCTACGCCGCGACGCGCGCACCGACGTCGCCACCGCGGTCCACGACGCGCGCAAGGACATGAAGAAGCTGCGCTCGCTGCTGCGACTGGTACGCGACGGCCTCGGCGAGCAGCGCTACCGCGCCGAGAACGATCGCTACCGCGACGCCGCGCGCCAGCTCTCGCCCGCGCGCGAGGCGGAGGTGAACCTGTCGACGCTCGCGGCGCTGCGCGAGCGGTACGCCGACGAGGCGCCGGCTGCGGAGACCCTGCGAAGTGCGCTCGAGCAGGAGCACGAGCGCCTGGCTGTCGAGGGCGCCGCCCTCGACCGGCGCATCGAGCAGGCGACCGACGCGATCGCCGCCGGGGCGGCCGGCATCGACGCTTGGCCGCTCGACGGCGACGACTTCGATCTCGTCGCAGCGGGGATCGAGCGTGCCTACCGCCGCGGTCGCCGCGGCCTACGCCAGGTTCGCGACGACCCGACCGCCGAGAACGTCCACGACTGGCGCAAGCGCGTCAAGGACCTCTGGTACCAGCTGCGCTTGCTGCAGGACGCATGGCCCGCCGTGCTGAGGGCGTCGGCCGCCGAGGCACACGAGCTGGCCGACCTGCTCGGCGATCACCACGATCTCTCGGTGCTGGTCGCCAAGGCTCACGACGAGGCTCCCGACGATCCCGGCACGACGACGCTCGCCGCGCTGGCCGGACGCCGCCAGGCCGAGCTGCTCGAGGCGGCCTTCCAGCTCGGCGACCGCCTCTACGCCGAGAAGCCCGACCAGTTCACGCGTCGCCTCAAGTGCTACTGGCGCGCCTGGCGTCCTCCGGACGGTCCATAGCTTCAGTTTTCGCCAGCCGCGGCCGATGGGACGGCCATGACCAAAGCCCTCGCACGTGTCGCCCTCCTGGCCTCCCTGACGCTGCTCGCGATCCCAGCCGCCGCGTCCGCCGCGCCGACCCCCTGGGCCGGCAGCAGCTTCAACGACCTCGGTCCCGCATCGGCCTTGCTGTCGGTGACCCGCGATGGCCGGGCCTCGGTGACCAACGTCCAGCTGATCCTCGCCTGCACCGACGCCGAGGACGGCACCGAGTCCGAGCGAGCATTCGACGCGCGCTACCGCACACGCGAGCCGCTGCGCCGCAACCGCTTCGCCTTCGATTTCTCCGCGCTATCCGGCGGCCGACTTGGCCGCGTCCGGCTCAACGGCATCCTGCGCTCAAACGGTCGCGGCGCCGCCCGCTTGCGGGTCGAGGCCACCGCGACCGGCGAGGGCGGCGAGGTCGTCGAGCGCTGTCAGGGCTCGACGCGGATTCCGCTGCGCCGCGGCGGCTGAACAGCCGGGGCTCAGCCGCCCCAGTGACTAGCGCCCGCACCGTGCGCCCAAAGGCGCGCGGCCATGCGGTGGTGAGCGAGGCGATCGGCTGCGGTCCTGACCGGCCACGGCACTCGCCAACCGAGCAACTGGTACGGCCCGCGAGCTCCTGAAGAGCTGTTGTAGGCGTCCCACGAGTAGCGCGACTCGCGCGCGATGATCCAGCAGGGAACCGCGAAGCGGCCGTGCGAGCCACAGTCGTAGGGAGCGATGGCGCGCAGCTCGAGCTGACGCAGGTGGTGGCGACGGTAGCTGCGGCGGTGGTCGCGAATCACCTTCGCCGAGGCGCGCGGCCGCTCCTGGCAGCGGATCACCCGCTTCAGCGTCCGGCGCTCCTTGCGGGTGGCCGGCTGACGCCCGTCGAAGGCCTTCTTGGCCACGCGGTGGAAGTCGGCCCGGGTGTACTTGGCCGGGCACTTCGCCGCCTGAGCGGGGGTGGCGACGAGTAGAACGGCGGCAAGCGGAATTGACAGCAGCAGTGGTCGGATTAGGGCTCAGCTCCGGAGAGTCGGGGACTAGACAAGGCCAGGAGCCGCGCGGTACTCAGCGACTCGGGCCGCAGCATGGGCCAATCGGACCATGCCGCAATGCGTCTGAATTTCGGAGGCCAAGGTAGGGGCGGTCCCGCTCCGGAACTGTGAGTGAGATCACAGAGTCGACGCGCTCCGGCTCTAGCGCGCGGTTACTGTCCATATCCGCGTCTCCGGTTCGTCTCTAAGGCAACCAATCTCCCAAGGAGGAAGCGATGAAGTACATGCTGTTGATCCATCAGGGCACCGCCCCGACGCCGCGAACGCCGGAGTGGGAGCAGCTCTCGGAGGACGAGCAGAAGGCCGTCTACGCCGACTATCAGGCGCTCAACGAGACGGACGGCTTCACGTCCGGGCTGCAGATGGAGGGCCCGGAGACGGCGACGACCGTGCGCGTCGAGGACGGCAGGACGCTGACGACAGACGGACCGTTCGTCTCGGTCAAGGAGGCGCTCGGCGGCTACTGCTTCTTCGAGGCCGACGACCTCGACGCGGCGATCGCGCTGGCGTCGCGCATCCCGGCGGCGCGGATGGGCGGCGCGATCGAGGTACGCCCGATCGTGGAGTGGTAGCGATCGTCGAGGAGGCGTTCCAGGAGAACTGGGCCCGCGTCCTCGCAAACCTGATCGGCCTCCTCGGCGACTTCGACCTCGCCGAGGAGGCCACCCAGGAGGCATTCGCGATCGCCGCCGAGCGCTGGCCGCGCGAGGGGCCACCGACGAACCCGCGCGCCTGGCTGACGACAACAGCGCGCAACCGCGCGATCGACCGCATCCGCCGCGACCGCACGCTGGCGGCGAAGCTGCGCCTGCTCGACCTGCCCGAGCCGGCCCGGGAGGACGAGATGGACGAGACGACGATCCCCGACGAGCGGCTCGAGCTGATCTTCACGTGCTGCCATCCGGCGCTCGCACTCGACGCCCAGGTCGCGCTGACGCTGCGCACGCTGGGCGGCCTGACGACCGAGGAGATCGCCCATGCCTTCCTCGTCCCGCGCGAGACGATGGCCAAGCGGCTCGTGCGCGCCAAGCACAAGATCCAGGCAGCGGGCATCCCGTTCCGCGTCCCGCCCGACCACCAGCTCCCCGACCGCCTCGACGCGGTGCTCGCGGTCGACTACCTGATCTTCAACGAGGGCTACTCCTCAGTGCCCGACCGCGGCGACCTCGCGGCCGAGGCGATCCGGCTCGGCCGCGTGCTCGTCGCGGCGCTGCCTGACGAGCCGGAGGCGCACGGCCTGCTCGCGCTGATGCTGCTCAACGACGCCCGCCGCGACGCGCGCGTCGCTGATGGCGTCCCGGTGCTGCTGGGCGACCAGGACCGTTCGCTATGGGATCTCGATCAGATCGCAACCGGCAAGGCAGCGCTCGACCGCGCACTCGCGCTCGGCGGCCGCGGCAACTACGTCCTGCAGGCGGCGATCGCCGCACTCCACGCCGACGACCCGCCCGACTGGCCGCAAATCGCAGCGCTCTACGGCGAGCTCGCCCGCCTGTCGGGCTCACCGGTCGTAGAGCTCAACCGCGCGGCCGCGATCGCCGAGGCCGGCGACGTAGCCGGCGCACTCGTCGAGGCCGACCGCCTCGCGTCCAGCCTCGACGACTATCACTACCTGCACGCCACGCGCGGCGAGCTGCTGCGGCGACTCGGACGCGACGACGAAGCCGGCGCCGCCTACCGCCGCGCGCTCGAGCTGGTCCGCTCCGATCCCGAGCGGCGCTTCCTCGAGCGGCGGCTGGCGGAACTGGGCTAGTCCTCGTACGGCGCGTAGCGGTTGTGCAGCATCAGGTCGTTGCCGTCGGGATCGCGGAAGAGGGCCATGTAACAGACACCGGTGTCGAACGTGTCCGCGGTGAACTCGACGCCCTTGGCCTCGAGCTCCGCCCGCGTGGCGGCGACGTCGTCGACGTGCAGCGCGGGATGCGCGTTGCGCTGAGGCTCGAACGGCATGCCCATCTTCTCCGGCTCCCAGATGCCGAAGCACGTCTCGCCGACCCAGAACTCAAACCGACCGTGCTCGTCTGGCTTGAGGCCGAGCGTGTCGATGTAGAAGCTGCGCGAGCGCTCCGCGTCCTGCGACGGGATACCGACGAAGTCGAGGCTGTTGATCATCGTTTCCTCCTGGTTCGAGATGGGCTGCAAGAAAGGCTACGCCCTGGGTTAGCCCTGCTCAGAGCGGGTAGCCACGTCTTCGGGAGGCCTGTTCCCGAACTGAGAAGAGGAATGAGGAATGGCGAACAGCAAGCCCGCCTCTAGCAAGACACGTAGGAGGTCGAGCAGCGGGTCGTCCAACGGCTCCGCTCCGAAGACGAAGAGCACTTCCAGTCGCTCGGCGAAATCGTCGTCGCGTTCGAAGCCGGCCGGACGGTCGAAAGCCACGGCACAGTCGAAGCCGACAGCACGGGCAAAGACCACGAGCGCCAAGTCGACAGCGCGCTCGAAATCGACGTCTCGCTCGAAGCCAGCCGCGACGCAACAGAACGGCAGCGCGAGCGTCACCGATCGAGTCGGCCAGGTTGCCGGGACGGCCAAGCAAGCGGCCGGCAAGGTGAAGGGCCCCGCCATAGCCGTCGGCGCAGCCGCCGCGGGAGTCGCGGGCGGGCTGTTGATCAAGAGCCGGATGAGCCGTCCAAAGGTGCTCGGCATACCGGTCCCTCGCTCACTCAGCAAGCCCAGCTTCGATCCGAAGTCGATCGCGAAGAGCGTCGGCGAGGCGAGTCAGACCTTCGCCAAGACCTCCAAGTCGGTCTCCAAGGATCTCGAGCGCGCGGGCGACCAAGCTGAGCGGATCGGGAAGATCCTCGGCTAGAGGAACTTCGTCATGGCCACGACCAAGCAGCGTTCGAAGCCGGCCTCGAACGGAAGCGCCACCACCGTCAACACGGCCGTCAAGGACGCGGGCCACACGGCTGTCGATGCCGCGCGGCGAGCCCGCGGCCCGATCCTTGCGGTGAGCGCGGCCGCGGCGGGCCTGGCCGGCGGGCTGGCCGCCGGCTCGCGGCTCGGCTCCAGAGGACACCGCCGGCTGATCGGGCGCCGCCGCCGCGTGCTGGGGGTCCCGGTCGGCCACAAGAGTGGGGTGGTCAAGACCGCCGAGCTGCTGCGCGACGGCGCCAAGCATCTCGACTCGGCGACTAGTCGCCTGTCGGGGACCTCAGACGACGTCCACGAGATCCGTGAGCAACTCGACAAGGTCAACCGCCAATCGCCGCTCGAGGTCGTCCTCGACGGTCTCACTCACCGCCGCGGCGCCCACCGTCACGAGGGCTGAACTCCGCTCAAGTCGCAGTTAGGATGCGCCCATGAAAACCTGCGCACGCCTGCTACCCGTCATCGCCGGAGCCCTACTGCTCGCCGCTCCTTCAGCGGCCTCGGCGAAGCTGCACTACAAGCAGCCGACGTGCGGGAAGTTCCAGCAGAAGGTCAACAACTCGACTGGAGCGAAGAAGCGCGCCGCCAAGCGGAATCTCAAGCAGTGCCAGGCGAACACGCAGGTCTACAAGCAGGTCCGCAACTCGCGCTTCGTCGGCACGCGGGCGGACGGTGTCGACATCGACACGATGTACTGCGGCAACGGCAAGTGGCAGGACGACGTCGCTGACAACGGCAGGGTCGGGACAAACGGCTGGCGTATCGTCGACGCGAAGGTCAAGCAGGGCGGCACCAAGTTCACCGCTGTCATCGAGGCATGGATCCCGGGCGGCAAGCACGTCCAGGGCCTGATCCGCGACGGCGCCCAGTGGCAGGTCGGCTACGAGTTCGGCGGCGAGGTCAAATCACCCGGCGACGTCGAGAAGACCAACGCCAGCGCGGCCTGCGCTGCGCTCTAGAGACAGTCCGGCGGTCGTCAGCGACAGAGCCGCTCGCGGGCGATCCAAGAGCGGGCGCGCGGCGCGGGCCGCGCGGCGGCCCGTCCTCCGACGCACTCGAGACGCCGTCGCGCGTCCAGGCCAGGAACAGCCTTCAACCTGGCGGCCACCGTGGTGAGCAGCTGCGAGATCGGATTGATCGGAACGTTGTAGCGGCGGACCTCGAAGTGTAGGTGCGGCCCGGTCGAGTATCCGGTCGAACCGACGTAGCCGATTCGGGTTCCACCGTTCACTCGCTCACCGACCCAGCTCGTGATCGACGAGAGGTGCGCGTACCAGGTGGTGTAGCCGAGCCGGTGCTGAATCACGACGAGGTTGCCTAGCCGCCGTAGTTGTAGCCGGCGAAGATCGTGGTTCCGTAGCCCGCGGCTCCGACACGTGTGCCATAGGCGACGGGGAAGTCGAGCCCCTGGTGGCTGCGCCCGCCGGCGCGCGGCGCCCCGAAGCCATCGCCGATCAGACCGGCGACCGGCCGCAGGAATGCCACCGGCCCGGTCGGGACGCCAGGCGCGGAGCCCGTGCTACCGCGCCCGCCGCGCAGCGACGCGATCGTCACCGGGCCGGCGATGCCATCGACAGCCGCACCGGCCGCGCGCTGGGCTCGCAGCACCGCTGCCCCCGTCAACGGACCGAAGCGTCCGTCGGCCTTGCCCGGCCCGTAGCCCGCGCGCTGGAGCAGGTACTGCAGCGCCGCCACGTCCCAGCCACGGTCGCCCGTGCCGACCGCACGGCTGCCGAGCAGCGGCCGTCCCCTCCACCCGAGCGCGCGCCGCGTCTGCGGGCCGGCGATGCCGTCGACTCCGAGGCCGTGCCGGCGCTGAAACGTCACGACCGCGCTGCGCGTCAACGGCCCTCGGACCCCGTCGACGTATCCGCCGTACAAGCCGCGCGCCTCCAGCGCCGTCTGCAACGCCGCGACCCGCGCGCTACCGGCCGCGGCCGGCGACGGGACGGCGAGTGCGAGCATCAGCGCGACAGCGCCGATGCCTGGGAGCAGGCGCATCGCTCAATGGTGAGAAGTCATGGCGAATCCGACAACCCCGCGCAACGTGACTTGCAGGGCACGTCAGGGAAGCATCAACACGTGGGCGCGCGTCGGCTCGACGCGGCCCTCGAGCACGTCGAGGTAAGCATCGCGGATGGCGTCGAAGCCCTCGCCCGCTATCGGCTCCAGCCAGGTGCCCATCCACTCGCAGAAGGGGTGCCAGGCGTCGGCGACCCTGGTCTCGAGCTCGCCACGTCCCCAGTCCTTGCCGCGCTTGACGATTCGGGTCGGGGCGAAGAAGACCGTCGGCGGCGGTCCCGGCAGCTCGCCGGCGTCGACCTGCGGCCGCTCCCAGTGGGTGAAGCCGACGACCATGCTGTGAATGAGCTCGTCGCCGTAGTGGGTGTGAATCGCCTGCCGCAACGCGCTGTCGCTGGCGACGTCGACGAAGGTCGCCGGGCCGCGCTCGAGCGACTCGAGCGCGTCGTAGGTGACGGTCCGGTCGTAGATCCCGAGTCGCTCGACGAACTCGACGTTGCGCGGCGAGGTGAGTCCGACCAGCTCGACTCCCTCGCGCTGCGCGAGCATGAACGCCGCGGCGATCGCCGTCTTGCTCGACGCGCTGGCAAAGACGATCGGCCCGCGCTCGACCAGCCCGTCGTCGGCGATCTGGTCGTCGATCAGGAACGAGGTGTAGAAGAGCGGCCGCAACAGCATCTGCAGCGCCTCGGTGTCAGAACGGTAGAAGCGGTCAGCGGTCGTCGCCTGGAAGTGGTGGTAGACCGACGGCAGCTCCGCCCGGTGCGGCGAACCATCGGCGAAGCCGCCCTCGCCCGCCCGGGTGGGCGTCACGACCAGGTGCGACGAAGGCGGCAGGTAGCCGTAGAGGCGGGTGCCGCGTCCGACGCCGCGGTGCTGCGGTCCGCGGCGCACGACGCCCGCGACGCCTGCCGCGATGCCCTACGGTGCGCGGGTGCCGGCCTCGACCCCATCCGCGCGACTCTGCTCGACCTCGGCGAATCCCCACATCGGCACGCGGCCCCAACCATCAGGCGCGGGGAAGAAGTCCCAGTACGACATCGCGTCGCCAAGCACCGCGTAGGTGACGTTGTTCGCGGTCAGCCCGAACGTATCGACGCGCAGCAGCGCCTCGCCCTCACCGATCTCTGGCACACCGGACTCGGCGATCCGGCACTCGCGCAGATCGTCGCGCTTGACGAGGAAGTCGGCCATCCGCAGATCCTCTCACGGCGAGCAATCGTTAGTTTCGAAGCGATGAGCACCTCCGAGCTCCGCGACATCGAGGACCGCGCCGACTGCGAGCGCCTCGTCCTCGCCTTCTACGGCAAGGCGATGGAGGACGAGTTGATCGGCTGGATCTTCACCGACATCGCCCACCTCGATCTCGACGAGCACGTCCCGGTCGTCACCTCCTTCTGGGAGACCGTCCTGCTCGGCAACAAGAGCTACTACGGCGGCGCCTTCGGCGTCCACGCCCGTCTGCACGAGAAGGCCGGGCTCAAGAAGGCCCACTTCGAGCGCTGGCTGATCCTCTGGTGCCGGACCGTCGACGAGCTGTTCGACGGCGAGCGCGCGGCGATGGCCAAGGTCCACGGCCTCCGCGTCGCCAACGCCTTCCACGGCCGCCTCGAGGGCTACCCGGGCCCGGACTCGCCAGACGAGATGGCGGTTCGGCAGGTGGAGACCGCGGACTAGCGGCTCACTCGGCCATCGCCTCGAGCTGCGCCTTCATCGCCTCGGCCAGCGCGAGCGCTCCGGACAGCGGTCTGACCATGACGGTGAAGTCGTCGATCAGACCGTCCTCGTTGGTGTGAAGGAAGTCGCAGCCCTGGACCTCGCGGTCGCCCACCCGGGCCTTGAACACGAGCGCATGGTCGCGAGCGTCCTCCGCGCCGATCTCGCGCTCGTAGCGGAAGTCCTCGAACACGCGGCTGACGGCGAGCAGCAGTGCTCCGACCACGTCACGCCCTTGGTAGGGCTTGAAGACAACGGGACTGCGGAAGACGACGTCGTCGGCCAGCAACGCGGTCGCCGCGTCGAAGTCGCGCGCCTCGACAGCGGCACGGAATGGGTTCATGCGTGACCTTTCTGAGCAATAACGGCGGTCGCCATCAAATCTGCGGCTGCCTTGTCGTCGAGCCCCTCGCGGTCTAGGCGCCGCCAAGTCCAGAAGTCGAGCGATAGCCGTACCAGCGCGATCAGTTGCCTTGCCCGCTTGCCGCGGACGGCGAAGGCCGCCGCCAGGTCGTCGGCGAGGTCAGCTTGCAGGCGATCGATGTCCTGCTCCATGAACCGGTCGAGCTCCGGGACGGACGCGCGATCGCTGAAGAGCTTGCCGAACATCGGCTCGGTCTCGCGGTACCAGCCGTAGAGCAGGGCGAGCGCGCCGCGGACGCGCTCGCCGGGGTCCTCCAGCGCGAGAACATCGCCGAGGTCGGGCAGTGGATGCAGTGCCGTGTAGTGGGCCGAGCAGGCGGGAATCAGCTCGCTGAGATCGGCGAAGTGGTTGTAGACGGTCACGCGCGTGACGCCGGCGCGACGGGCGATCTCGGCCACTGAGGTGCGGGCCACGCCCTTCTCCTCGTGCAGCTCCGCGGCCGCCCTCGCGATCCCGTCGCGTGTCTCGCGCTGACTCTCCGCACGGGCCTTCAGCTCGTATTTCCGGGTTTCGGTTGACATGGCGTTCAGTGATGTTACTCTACCGGCCCAATCGCTATACACCCCGCTCATCGAAAGGACTCGATGCTGACCGCCGCCCCCTTTGCCGACCTGACCAGACAGATGACCGGACGGGTCGTGAACCCCCCGGACCCCGACTGGGACGCCACGCGACAGGTCTTCAACCTGACGACCGATCTTCAGCCGGCCGCGATCGCCCTTCCGCGCGACGCGCGCGACGTGGCAACCGCGATCGGATACGCGAGCGCCCACGGGCTGCGGGTCGCGCCACAGGCCACCGGACACAACGCGGCGCCGCTGGGGTCGCTCGAGGACGCCCTCCTCGTCGACGTCCGCGAGCTGCAGGAGATCTCCATCCATCCCACCGCTCGGCGCGTGCGGGTCGGCGCCGGCGTGAGGTGGCAGCAGGTCGTCCCGCAGCTCTCGGAGCTCGGTCTGGCTGCGCTGCACGGCTCGTCCCCGCTGGTCGGGATCGCCGGCTACTCGCTGGGCGGGGGCATGGGCTGGCTCGCTCGCAAGTACGGCCTCCAGGCCAACAGCGTCACCGCGATCGAGCTCGTCACCGCCGACGGACGTGCGGCGCGCGTCGACGCCGAGCACGAGCCCGATCTCTTCTGGGCGCTGCGTGGCGGCAACGGCAACTTCGGCGTCGTCACCGCGATCGAGTTCGACGTCTACGCCGTCGAGGACCTCTACGCGGGCGCGATGTTCTTCCCGTTCGAGCGCGCCGACGAGGTCCTCAACGCCTGGACCGAGCTCGCCCCCACGCTTCCCGACGAGATGATGACCTGGGCGGCGCTGCTGCAGTTCCCAGACACGCCAGACGTGCCTGAGCCGGTCCGTGGCGGATCGTTCACGGTCTTCTTCGGAGCGTTCCTCGGCGGCGAGGCCGACGGCTGCGCGCTCCTACGCCCGATCGGCGATCTGGGGCCGGCGATGGACACCTTCGCGATGGTTCCGCCCGCCGAGTTGGGTGACCTGGCCATGGACCCGCCCGAGCCGCTGCCGGTCGCCAGCACCACGGCCCTGCTCGACGACCTGCCGAGCGCCGGCGTCGACGACCTCCTGGCAGCCGCTGGTCCGGGCTCCGGATCGCCTCTCGCGATGATCCAGCTGCGCCAGCTCGGCGGCGCCCTTGGTCGCCAGTCGCCAGAGGCCGGCGCACGAGCGACCCTGCCCGGCGCGTTCAGCATGTTCACCCTCGGCGTCCCCACCGACGAGGCCTCGGCCGCCACCACGGCGACGTACCTCGAGGCGATCGACCGTGCCGTCCTGCCCTACCGCAGCGGCGACTACCCGAACTTCGTCGAGGCGCCATCCGACGCCAGCGGGTTCTTCGACCCGGGCACGTGGGAGCGCCTGCGCCAGGTCAAGGCGCTCTACGACCCGAGCGACCTGTTCAAAGGCAACCACCACATCCCGCCGCGAGCGGCCTAGGCGCGCCGGATGACCGGGTCGGCGTTGGTGAGTCGGTCCGGCAGCCCGAACGTCTGGAAGAGCGAGGGCAGGAACGGCTGCAGGAAGTTGTGGACGCCGGCGACGGCTGGGGCACCGTCGTCGGCGTCGACCAGCTCGAGCACGGTCAGCGACCACGGCAGCCAGTCGCCGGACTCCGGGTCGGGCTTGTAGGAGGCGAACGCCGGGCAGCCGTTCGCGTCGACGGCGATCAGCTTCGACCCGCGACAGGCGGCGCCCTGGCCGAGCATGAACTCGCCGGTCTGCTCGGGGCCGCGCAGCCAGAGCGCCAGCGGCGGCATGTCGAAGACGACGTCGTAGCGCAGCAGCGCGACGATCCGATCGATGTCGTACTCGGCGAATGCCTCGAGGTACTGCTCCAGCAGCCGGCGCTCGTCCTCGTCGCTCGGGCGCGCAGGGGCGTCGGCGTCCTGCAGGGCCAGCTCGTCGAGCGTCGCCCGCGCACGCTGCAGCGCGCTGTTGACCGACGGCACCGAGGTCTCCAGCAGCTCGGCAACCTCCTTCGCGCTCCAGCGCAGCACCTCGCGCAGGACGAGCACCACGCGCTGCCGTGCCGGCAGGTGCTGGAGCGCGGCGACGAACGCCAGCCGTAGCGACTCGCGGTCGGCCATCCGCGTCGCGGGATCGGCCTCGGGGTCGATGACCTGCCCGTCGGCGATCGGCAGCACCCAGGTCGACTCCGGCAGCGGCGCGCCGACCGGCGTGTCCGCAGTACCGGCGTCTGCGAGATCGACCGGCCGCTCGCGGCGCTTGCGGCTGCCGATCTGGTCGAGGCAGACGTTGGTCGCGATCCGGAACAGCCACGACTTCAGCGCCGCCCGCTCTTGCAGCGTGTCCGACCGCCGCCAAGCGCGGATCATCGTCTCCTGCGTCGCGTCCTCGGCCTCGAAGCCCGAGCCGAGCATCCGGTAGCAGTAGCCGGTGAGCGCGGGACGCAGCCGCTCGAGGTCCTGCTCGAACGCCGGCTGACCGGTGACGGATACGGACACTCGGGAGATCGTAGCCGCCCGCAGCGGTGAGTTTCGGACGCCCCGGCCGTCCCTACTGCGACAGATCCGACCAAGGAGCCAGACGATGTCCCGCTTGCTGTTCCTCAACCTGCCCGTCGCCGATCTCCCGGCCAGCCGCGCGTTCTTCGACAAGCTCGGATTCGCCTTCGACGAGCGCTTCTGCGACGACCAGGCCGCCTGCATGATCGTCAGCGACCAGGCCTACGTGATGCTGCTCCAGCGCGACCGCTTCGCCGACTTCGTCACCAGGCCGGTCGCCGACGCCCACGACGCCACCGCCCTCACCGTCGCCATCAGCGCCGAGAGCCGCGACGCCGTCGACGAGTTCGCCGAGACCGCCGCCACCGCGGGCGCCACCCCCGCCATGGACCCCCAGGACTACGGCTTCATGTACCAGCGCAGCTTCCACGATCTCGACGGACACCTCTGGGAGGTCCTGTGGATGGACCCGGTCGCGGCCGAGCAGGGACCGGAGGCCTACGCGGCGGAGAGCTCCTGAGCCGCGCAGGTCAGGACTGGTCCGCTGGAAACGGAGTCCAGTGCGACGACAACTGGAGGCCGCGGGGCCAGACGGTCTCCGACGCGCGCTTCATGACGGCGGACAGGTCGTCGCATGCGGCGCGCGTGAGGTCCTCGGCGCGCGCGTCGGGTCCGAGTACGAGGCCGGCGACGGCGTCGAGCAGCTCTGTCTGCGTCAGCGCAGGCGCGGTGCGGCGCTCGGCGGGGACTGCCGCTAAGGCGACCGGCGCGCCGTCGATGCAAAACGCGCCAAGGCGGGCCACGAACGCGAAGACGGCGTCGATCGCCAGCTCGGCGTCGTCCACCTCGAAGCGCGCGTCGTCCAAGCGCCCGAGCCGGTAGGTCATCTCGGACCAGGCCAGCTGCTCGACCTGCGTGGGGGTCACCCAAACGACCGCCGCGCGCACCGCCGTTCCGGGACTCGCGAAGAGGCTGCCGGGCATGTAGCCGAGCAGCGGGACCGTCGGAATAACGCCGACGTCGTGATCGTGCAGCTCGCCGGTCAGGACGAGCACCTCCCGATCCTCCTCGCGCGGGAAGTGTCCGAACTTCATCGACAGACGCGACGGCGACGCGTTGGCGCCGAACGAGACGATCGGATGACGGTCATCGGTGAAGGCGGCGATCGTCGACTCCCGTCGCACGGGATCAAGATCTCGCAACAGCTGAACGTCCTCGCCCGCGAGGACGAACGACCCCGCCGGCCGCTCCCATGGATAGCCGAGCGCGTGCTCAAACGCCACCGGATCGAACTCGCGACGCGGCCAGGCCGCCAACAGCTCCCAGATGAAGGCAGTGAACTGCTCGTCGTCCAGCGCGAGGCGCTGGAGCAACTCCGGCTCGGTGATCGGCGGCCAGTCACGCATCGCGGCGACTCTAACCGCATGTCGAAAACGAGCGTCGTCGTTCGTCGCATGGGTAAGAGGGGGATCAGAGGTACCCCCGTGACCGAAAGAGGATCGAGATGGGAAGGCTGATCGCAACGACGCAAGCCACGCTCGACGGTGTCATCGACCCCGTCGGCGATTGGGTGCAGCCCGGCGGTGACCACGCCGAGTACTCGTTCGAGCGTCAGGCGCGGTCGAGCGGGCTGGTGCTGGGCCGCAAGACCTACGAGGGGCTGGCGGGCTACTGGCCGAGCGAGTCGGGCAAGTGGGCGGACATGATCAACCCGATGCGCAAGTACATCGGGTCCAACACCCTGTCCGGCGAGCTCGAGT